>NZ_JBSXNN010000092.1:0-192580 GCF_056857635.1 Vreelandella sp. L-15
GCGCAGGTCAGTGGTGACGATGGCCGGGAGTGTCAGCGCGACGGTTTGCAGGCCGCCGTCGATTTCACGGGTCACGTTGACCTTGTCACCATCTACCGCGACTTCTGAGGCGAAGGTGCCTTGCGGCAGATTGGTCAGCGCGGCGAGCATCTGGCCGGTCTGGTTGTTGTCGGTGTCGATGGCCTGTTTGCCGAGGATGACGAGGCCGGGCTGCTCTTCGTCCACCACTTTGGCAAGCAGTTTGGCCACCGCCAGCGATTCGGCGCGCTCGTCGGTTTCAATATGAATGGCGCGGTCGGCCCCCAGCGCCAGCGCGGTGCGCAGCTGCTCTTGGGCGGCCTTGGGGCCCACGGTCACGGCCACGACCTCGGTGGCCACACCCTTCTCTTTCAGGCTCACCGCCTCTTCCACGGCAATTTCGCAGAAGGGGTTCATGGCCATTTTAACGTTGGTAAGGTCTACATCAGAGTGGTCCGCTTTGACGCGGATTTTGACGTTGTAGTCGATGACGCGTTTCACCGCGACGAGTACTTTCATAGGTTCCTCGCTTGGCTCGTGATAGAAGCCGTTAACCTGACTAGGCGCCGCCACCTAGTGGCTGCGCTCAAAATTCATGCAAGCGTTTGATAGGCTAGCAAATGAAAAACCCTATCAATTTGCCACAGCCTACCCACCAGCAACAACTTTCTCTTCGTGCGGCCTTGGTCGTAGCCCGCCGGTATCGCTATTCGTACCGACACTTATAAAGTGTGCTTTTGCCATCGTAGGGGTGACCTGACACGGGTATTATGCCTATCATGGGAGATAACCAGAAGCAAACGACCGTTTTAAATTAAGGCCATCTTTTCATAAGCTAGTGCCCATTCGCTAGCCAGATACAGATGGCGCTTATGAGAATAAGGAGAAACCGGGTGGAAAACGTTGAACGCGATGTAATGGACTTTGACGTGGTCATCGTGGGCGCAGGCCCCTCTGGCTTGGCCGCCGCCTGCCGTTTGATGCAGCAGGCCAACGAGGCGGAGCAAGAGCTAACCGTTTGCGTGGTCGAGAAGGGATCTGAAGTGGGAGCGCATATTCTGTCTGGCGCGGTATTCGAACCCCGCGCCCTGGCGGAGCTGTTTCCCGACTGGGAAGAGCGCGGCGCTCCCCTGAATACGCCCGCCACGCGCGACGATGTCTATTTGCTGAAGGATGCCGAAAAGGCGCAGAAAATCCCCAATGCGCTGGTACCCAAGAGCATGCACAACACCGGGGGTGAACTGACTCGCTACGTGATTAGCGCAGGCAACCTGTGCCGCTGGCTGGCCGAGCAGGCGGAATCGCTGGGCGTTGAAATATTTCCTGGTTTTGCTGCTCAGGAAGTCATCATTGAAGATAATGTGGTGCGCGGCATCCTGATTGGCGATATGGGCGTAGGTGCCGACGGTACGCCTAAAGATGGCCACATGCCGGGAATGGAGCTACGCGCTAAGTACACGCTATTTGCAGAGGGCGCACGGGGGCACTTAGGCAAGCGACTGATCAATGACTTCTCGCTGGATGCCGGACGCGACCCGCAGCACTACGGTATCGGCTTGAAAGAGCTGTGGGACGTACCCGCCGATAAGCACGAACCCGGCTTGGTGGTACATGGCTCCGGCTGGCCACTAGACAGCAAGACCCACGGCGGTTGGTTCCTCTACCATGCGGAAAACCAGCAGGTCGTCGTTGGCCTGATTATGGATCTCGGCTACCAGAACCCGTGGCTCTCCCCGTTCGATGAGTTCCAGCGTATGAAGCACCACCCGGTGCTGAGCCAGTACCTGGAAGGCGGCAAACGCGTGGCTTATGGCGCACGGGCCATTGCCAAAGGCGGGTTCAACTGCCTGCCGAAAATGACCTTCCCTGGCGGTCTGTTGATTGGCTGTGACGCGGGCACCCTGAACTTTGCCAAGATCAAAGGCCTGCACACGGCAATGAAATCAGGCATGGTGGCGGCAGAAAGTGTATTTGAAGCGATCAAAGGCGGCGATGAAGGCGGGCAAGAGCTTGCCAACTTTACCAGCAAGTGGGAAGCCAGCTGGGCCTATCAGGAGCTAAAAGAGAGCGCGAGCTTCGGCCCTGCCATTCACAAATATGGCACGGTTGGCGGTGGCGCCTATAACTTTGTGAACCAGTTGCTGGGCAATAAGCTCCCCAACGTTCATGACACCACTACCGACCACGGCGCGTTAAGGCCAGCCGCTGAGTTCGAGAAGATCAACTACCCGAAACCAGATGGCAAACTGTCGTTTGATAAATCCACCTCGGTGTTCTTGTCCAATACGAACCATGAAGAGGATCAGCCCTGCCACCTGCGCCTCGCAGACCCAGAGCTGCCGATTCGTGACAACCTGCCCAAGTATGCTGAACCCGCTCAGCGCTACTGCCCGGCAGGGGTGTATGAGGTGGTTGAGGATGATCAGGGCAAGCCACGCTTCCAGATTAACTTCCAGAACTGCGTGCACTGCAAAACCTGCGATATCAAAGACCCCGCCCAGAATATTACCTGGGTAGCCCCTGAAGGCGGTGGCGGTCCGAACTATCCAAATATGTAACAGGCCAAATATATAACAGGGATAGCAATGGTGCAGCTGGCTACGCTGGCTGCACCGGAGGCTCCATCACCTCAATAGGTGCACGGCGGGCGATGAGACGACGTCGCCCGGCTTGCACAAACCGCACATCAATCACCGGGTCGGACGGATTACCCTCTACTGCCGCCACTTCGCCTTCTCCAAACACTGCGTGCAGCAAGCGCTGACCGGGGTAGTAGTGGCTACCCGCTTGGTAACCAGCTGAAGACTCCTTCACCTGTGGTGCGGCTAAGGCAATGTCGGCGCGCCCTACTCTTTCCAAGTAACGGGCCACTAAGCTAGGGGATTGCACTTCTAACGGCGTATCTGGCGCCTGCTGATTGGCTAAACAAGCGGCGACACGCATACCATCCTGCCAGGCACTTTCGGCAATAAAACGGCTTGGCCGATGTGCACCTCCGTCGTGAAGAACCAGCAACTGCTCCTTGGCACGCGTGATGGCCACATAAAACAGCCGCCGCTCCTCCTCTAAGCGCTCATCATTCAGCGGGTTATCGCGGCTATAGTGGGGAAAGTCTTCTTCATTAACGCCTGCAACGGCCACTAGCGGCCACTCGAGGCCCTTGGCACCGTGCACGGTACTGACCAGCACGCCGCCAGCCTGATTCTCCACCGGACGTTCAAGTAGCTCAATGAAGGCATCTGGATCTTGTACGCTCTCAGCCTGCTCAATCAGCACGTCGAGCAAACGCACGTCCTCCTCTCCTTTATCGCGTCTAGCGGCGGCACGTTTCAGCGTTTTTTCAGCGTCAATCGCCTCTACCACATGGCCGAGCAATTTGGCCGGGGGCCATGCGTTAAGTTTGGGCAGCTCACACAGTAGCTCCCAGCGTTTTTTTAGCGTGCGCCGCTGTAACGGTTTTAGCGCTGCCAGAACGGGCTCGTGCCGCTCCGGCCACTGCTGGGTTGTCGCTAACTGGTAAGCCAGACGCTGCAGGCGTTCACGAGCGACAAAGGGGGTTGGCTGAGATAACAGCAGCAGCAACTGCTCTGGGTCGTGAAGCAGTTCTGGACGCCTGGAGAGTTTCAGATAACCTGCCAACGCCTGCACCAGGGGCAAGCGGAACACGAAGCGATCTTCTCGCAGCAGACGAAAGGGGATACCCGCCTGCAGCAAGGCAAGCTGGAAAGGCACCGAGAGCGCCCAGCTTCGCACTAGCAGGCTAGCATCACTGAGCGCCCTCCCCTGGGCCTGCCAGTCCATCAAGGCATCCAGTAACAGTCGGCTTCCTTGACCTACGGTTATGCGAGTATCGGGATTACCTGCTTCGGCCAAGCAGAGCTGATCGGGCCGACGCTGATTGGCCATGATGGCGTGGTTAGCCGTCAGCGCCAAGGCATGCCCGTGGCGAAAGGTCATGGAGAGCGGATAGTCGGTGGCTTTGCCGAAGGTGGCGGTAAAGTTCTCCAGCATCGTGTCTGGACGAGCACCGCGCCACTCATAAATACATTGGTTAGCATCGCCCACAGCCATCACATTCGCACTCGGCCCAGCAAGCACGGCCAGCAGCCGCTGCTGAACCGTATTGATATCCTGGTACTCATCAACAATCACATGATCCAAGAAACCTTCGACCCGCTTGCGGAGCGTGGCGTCCGCTTCCAGGGCCTGCAGTGGGCGGTAGAGCAGGTCCGCATAGGTCATGACGCCTTCAGCGTGCAGTAGTCGCTCGGCTTCTTCGAAGGCCGTAGGGAAATAGTCGGTATCCGGCTCGTAATTAAGGCGCTCATAAAGCGCCGCCGCAGGCAGCATTTCGGCCTTCACTAGGCCACAAAAATGTGCCAACGCCTCTAGCCGATCACCTTCCAGCGCAGCGTCGCGACGATCTACCTGGCCGGCAAGCACATTCAGGCTAGCTTGACGAAGCAAGCGCTCCATTTGCCATTCAGCAGAGAGTAGCCGCCTGGGGGCGAGCGCTCCCCAGCGGCACAGGCTTTGGGTCAGCCGGTGGCCTAGGGAGTGAAAAGTACGAACGTCGGGCAACGGCTGGCCTGCTGAGGCCATGCTGGCTAGGCGACGCTGGAAGTCATCTTTCGCTGAGCGGTTAAACATCAGCACCAGCATTCGCTTGGGAGAAACGCCACTGCCTAACAGGTGGAGCACTCGGGCAGCCATGGTCGTGGTTTTACCTGCGCCCGCCACGGCGGCTACACGCGCATGCCCTTCCCTATGGTGAACAACAGCTTGCTGCTCGGCGGTTAACTTCACGGCGCCTCACTTGGCACGCTATCGCTCCACTGGCCAAGCAGGTGCCAGCTTCCCGCACTATAGAGCTGACACTCGCTCTGGCCTGACGAATTCTCTTGCACGCGCGCCTGCTCTACCAAGCGATAGAACACGTTGCGGTGCAGTCGAGCCGCTAAACCGAACCGGATAGCACATTCGGGCGCCATCTCGCCGCTGGGAGAAGCAGTCAACCTCATGGGGTGCTCGGCATCCAGACGTACTACATCGTCAAATTGAGTCTTTAGCCACCAGGCACCATCGTGGAAATCCGCTTCGACCACGACAAAGGGGCGGTCCACTACGGCAATGCGCCAGCGCTCCACGGGAGTGACCAGGCAGTATCCATCGGCATCCAGACGCAGCAGGCTGGAGAGCAGCTTGGCAATCGCAGGACGAGCAAACGGCTGCCCTTCATGCAGCCAGGAGCCATCCTCCTGAATCAGGATATCCATTTCTCCTGATAGCGCGGGCTGCCAGGTATCAACAGGGGGAATAGATGCTGAGCCTTCTGACTGCTGCAATAGTCGATCAATACTCATCACCGACCTCCAGTGGTTGTCACCGCGTGTTACACCACAAGCCCAGACTGTGCCAAGGCCTCTTTGACATGGGCAGGCGCGTCTGGTGCCGCAGCGCGGAACAGATGGTAAAAATTAACGGTCGTTTGCATGGCAACTTCATCCACGCTGATGCCTCGTTCACGCGCAATACACTCCGCGACTTCAACGACCCAGGCAGGCTCATTGGGCTTACCGCGATAAGGGACAGGGGCCAAATAAGGGCTGTCGGTTTCAATTAACAGCCGATCCAGCGGAAGCTGACGCGCCAGTGTTCTCAGCGATGCCGCATTACGAAACGTAATAATGCCGGAAAGAGAAATATAGAATCCAAGCCGAACCGCCTCCCGCGCCATGTCCAGGTCTTCAGTAAAGCAGTGGATGACGCCGCCCACCTGAGGATTGCTGTATTCACGCAGCAGCGCCAGCGTATCCTCTTTGGCCTCGCGGGTATGAATGATGACCGGCAACTCTAGCTCATTCGCAGCGATGAGATGCCGCTTGAATCGCTCATGCTGAACGCTGACAGACACGCTCTCCTGGTAGTGATAATCCAGCCCTGTCTCACCAATCGCTACCGCCCCATACTGTTCAGCAGCCTCTACGATATCGTCCACTGTCGGCTCATTTGGCTCTTGGTGGAGCGGGTGAAGGCCCGCGGAAATAGCCACATCGTGATGTGCTCTAGCAATGGCGGCCAAGCCCGGCAGCTCTTCTAACGTCGTAGAGATGGCTAAAAACTGGCTAACGTTGGCAGCACGGGCAGCATCCAACGTGGCGGCCACATCGCCGCCATGTGTATGCTCCGATAAACGGTCTAGATGACAGTGAGAATCGACAAACATGCAGTGCTCTTTGGAAGTAAATAGGAGGTGGCTAGCTTAGAGCGTAAACGAGGGAGGCGCTTTATCAAGCTGCCCGGCTAACAGGGTCTCGATACGGTCACGCACAGAGTAATCTTGCTGACTAAAGTGCACGCCAATGCCTGGCAGTCTTCGGCCACTAACACCTTCTGGTGAGATCCAAATCACCTGACCGGTGACGGAGAGTCGCTCGCTCACCCCTGGCAGCGTTAGCAGCAGTACAACGGGTTGCCCGAGGCTATACAATGTTTTGGTAGGCACAAAAATACCGCCTCGATCCAAAAACGGCATATAGGCAGATAGCAGCGTGGGCACGTCGGGTATCGTTAAAGAGAGTGCTTTTTGAGCAGCCATCACCACCTCATTGCATTAGATTGTCAGGAGCGCAGCAGCGCAGACCAGCGCACCAGCCAAGCTTCAAGCACCAGCTGTGGATTCGGGTTTGCTCCAACGGCCAGCAAGCGGCGCTGCTCTCTGGCGTAATCTAATAGCCGGAACCAGTCCTGTACGCGGCCATTTTTCACCGCCTGGCGATAAAGCGGCGTTAAATCAGGATTGTGTAGCACGCTCTGCTCGCCCGATAGTCCCAGACGAATCAAGTCTTCAAGCCAAGCAATACCGTACCATAAGATCGCATCAATCGCTTGGCGATCCAGCCTCGCCGCCTCTGAAACAGGCTCTGCCCCGCGCACTAACTGTTCGAAACAGTCGTGAATCTGGTGGCGCAGCGCCCGTTCATCGGGAGCGGCCAGCTCAACCGCTAACAGGGGAAGGCCGCCTGATACTTGCCACCAGAAGTGAGCTTCATCACCACCCAGCTGCTGGGTCAGCCACCCTTTACAGTCATCAAAGGGCACGCTTGCTAGGGGCCACTGCTGGCAGCGCGAACGAATCGTTGGCAGCGTGCGGGAGGGCACATCTGAAAGTAGGATAAATAACGTTTTATCGCCGGGTTCTTCCAGGCTTTTTAACAGCGCGTTGGCGGCGGCAATATTCATGGCTTCAGCAGGTGAGATCACAATCACTCGGTAGCCACCCTGCTGCGCCGTTTGCGAGACAAACCGATTCACTTCGCGGACGGGGTCAATGCGGATTTGGCGCTTGCCCTCTTCTGGCGACACCCGCAGTAGATCAGGGTGATAGCCAGAGGCCAACATGGCGCAGCTGTGACACTGCCCGCAAGCCTGCTCGCCGGGCTGGGCACATAGCGTTCTAGCGATCAACGCTTCTGCCAACTGCTGCTTGCCAACCCCGTGGGCACCGCTAATCAGCAAGGCATGGGGCATGCGCCCGCTGTTGGCAAGGCGCACCAGCTGCTGCCAAGTGGCCTGATGCCAGGGCAATACGCCAGTTATTGCCATTGGGCAACCCGTTCTTCCAATACGTGGCTTAGCGCCGCTTGAACCATCTCTAGCGGCTGAGCTGCATCAATCACCGCAAAGCGCTCAGGCGAAGCGGCCGCGCGATCCAAATAAGCTCGGCGTACCGCCATAAAGAAATCCGCCTGCTCTTGCTCAAACCGGTCACGCTGGGTATTTAGCTCGCGTAGGCGGCCCTCTAACCGCTCTTTGGCAGCTTCGGGCGACATATCCAGCAGCAGAGTGAGATCAGGGGCAAGGCCTTGCTGTACAAATTGCTCTAACTGCGCAATGCGTGCGGGGTTGATCCCGCGCCCGCCGCCTTGATAGGCAAAGGTGGCATCGGTAAAACGGTCACATACTACCCAGGCACCTCGTGCCAACGCTGGCAGGATTTTTTCCGCTAGATGCTGTGCACGGGCCGCAAAGACCAGTAACAGCTCGGCATCAACGCTCAGCGGCTCTTGGGGGGCAGGGTCAAGCAACAGCTCACGAATTGCTTCTGCGCGGGGGGTACCACCCGGCTCACGGGTTCGCACCACTTCCATTCCCTGGGCCGTTAGCCATGCTTCGACAAACGCCATATTGGTAGACTTACCGACTCCCTCACCGCCTTCTAGGGTGATGAAGCGACCGCGCTTGCTCATTGCTGCCCCTTACTCAATAGATACGCCATCGACATGTTCAGTGTTTAGCTATTTATTAACGGTTTCGAATATAGCGATTCACGGCATTGTTATGCTCGCGTAATGTGCGCGAGAAGTGATGCGTGCCGTCACCTCGGGACACAAAATAGAGCGTTTCGCCGGGTAGCGGCTTCACCGCCGCCTCCAATGAGGCTCGCCCTGGCATGGCAATCGGCGTCGGCGGCATGCCGTCAATCACATAAGTATTGTAAGGGGTGGCTTCACGTAGGTCTGCCCGTGTGATGCGGCCATCATAGCGCTCGCCCATGCCGTATATTACCGTGGGGTCTGTTTGCAGACGCATGCCACGCTCCATCCGGCGCTTAAATACCCCAGCAATCTCTCTGCGCTCTTCAGGCGCCCCGGTTTCCCGCTCAATCAGCGATGCCATAATTAGCGCTTCATAGGGCGTTTCAATGGTTAAATCGTCATCCCGTTCCGCCCACACTTGCTCCAAAATGCGCTCCATCCGATTTAACGCTTGGCTCAAAATATCGACATCGCTCATGCCCAGATGATAGCGGTAGGTATCGGGGAAGAACCAACCTTCAGGAAAGGTGCCCTCACGGTCCAGCAGCGTCATGACTTCTTCGTCACTCATGTCTGCCGTACGGTGTTCAAGCTTCGGCGCACTATTTAGCAGCGCACGCATTTGGCGAAAGGTCCATCCTTCAGGCACGGTCAGCGAATAAGTCACCACGTTATTACTGCCCAACAGGGCCATCACCTCTCGCCCACTCATCCCCGGTGTGAGGCGGTACTCGCCAACCCGTAGACTTGGCATCTGCTCTGGGTCTATCCGCGCCAGTAGCTTAAATGCCCAGGCATCCTCAAGCACTCCTTGCGCCTCTAAATCGCGAATGACTTGATTAAAACCAGCTCCGGCAGGCACTTGATATAGGGTGGGTTCCTCTACCGCAATTGGCGCCGCTAGACGCTGCTGCCAATAAGCATAACCGCCGAGCGCAGCGGCAACGGCCAGCACAACCAATATTCCAAAGACGGTAAGTAACCGTTTCACGTTGACACCTCAATCTATTTATTTGGATTCTGATGCGGGAAACATACTGGGATAGCCCAGCAGGCGGTGAGCCTCACCCTGCAGTGGGTCTGGCCCTGCTAACACAGGCCAAGTCGCGATCAGGCCGCCCTGCGTATCAAGCAATTCACACACAGGCCACACGCCCTGTACCGAATTACCTACCCAAAGGCGCTCAACCTGTGGTAGTTCCGAGACTGTCAGCCCCTCTTCCTCAATAACGCCGTTAGCCAATAGCGCAGCGCGCAGAGTACCTGCCACGCCGCAGCGGTTTACCCGGGGGGTCAAAAGACGCCCTTCCGTTGACCAGAAGAGGTTCATACTGGTTGCTTCCACCATTTCGCCTGATTGGTCCGCTAACAGGCCTTCGGCAATATGGCTCTCTTGCCACTCCTGGCGAGCTAGCACATTCTCCAAACGGTTAAGGTGTTTGATGCCCGCAAGCAGCGGTTGATGCCCTAAACGAAGATGGCACAAACGTACGCAGACACCGTGTTGCCACCGCTGCCCGTTGGTAACAAAAGGCGTTCGCCGAAAGATCAGCCTGGGCTCAGGATGATCAGGCAGCGCGTAGCCTCGGCCACCGCTTCCGCGTGTCAATATTAATTTAAGTACTTCCAGCGCTGCCGCAGGGGGCGACTGCCACACCTGTGCCAGCTGTTGAGAGGTAGGCAACGGGATATTCAAGCGCCGACAGCCCTGTTCCAAGCGCGCGAGGTGATAATCCCAAAGTACGGGTACCCCATCGCGCAGCAGCACTGTTTCAAATACACCGTCGCCATACGCTAGCCCGCGGTCATCAAATGGCACCTGGGGCATGGGCATAAAAAGTTATACCTTTTTGAACAGCAGGGAGCCGTTAGTGCCACCAAACCCGAACGAGTTGGAGAGCGCGATATCAATACGCATATCCCGCGCGGTATGGGGTACGTAGTCGAGGTTGCAGCCCTCCTGGGGGTTATCCAGGTTGATGGTGGGCGGGGCGACCTGGTCACGGATTGCTAGAATGCTGAATACCGCCTCTACCGCACCGGCGGCACCCAATAGGTGGCCAATCATCGACTTGGTTGAGCTAACGGCCACCTGCTGGGCCGCACTGCCCAACACTTTTTCAATAGCGCGACTTTCAGCCAAATCGCCGGCAGCAGTTGATGTGCCATGGGCGTTGATATACTGCACGTCTGCCGGATCAATAGCGGCATCTTTAATCGCATTGCGCATGGAGAGTGCGGCACCGCGACCATCCTCGGGCGGAGCGGTCATATGGTAGGCGTCATCACTCATACCAAAGCCAGCCAGCTCCGCGTAGATAGTGGCGCCACGGGCTTTCGCATGCTCGTACTCTTCTAGCACCAGCACCCCTGCACCATCAGACAGCACAAAGCCATCGCGGTCGGCATCCCAAGGACGGCTCGCTGCTTGCGGGTCATCGTTGCGCGTTGAGAGCGCGCGCGCGGCAGAGAAGCCACCCAAACCTAATGGTGTGGTGGCCATTTCTGCGCCGCCACAAATCATGACATCCGCATCGCCGTAGGCGATGGTGCGAGCGCTGTAGCCAATATTATGGGTACCGGTGGTGCAAGCCGTGGTAATCGCAATATTCGGCCCTTTAAAGCCATGCTGGATCGCCATGTTGCCGGAAATCATATTGATAATAGAACCAGGCACAAAAAACGGTGATACCCGACGTGCACCGCCTTTATTGAGCGCATTATGGTTATGCTCAATCATTGGCAGCCCGCCAATTCCAGAGCCAATCGCCACGCCGATTCGCTCAGCATTCTCCTCTGTGCACTCTATCCCTGAATCCTGTACCGCCTGAGCACCGGCAGCCATGCCGTACTGAATGAACAGATCCATTTTGCGAGCGTCTTTGGGGTTCAGGTAAGGGCTGATATCAAAATTCTTTACCGAACCGCCAAACCGCGTATTGAAGCCACTGGTATCAAAGTGCTCAATAGGCGCTATGCCGCTTTTACCGGCGACAATGTTCGCCCACGACTCATTGACACTATTGCCCACTGGGGTCACCAGGCCTAACCCAGTTACCACTACCCTTCTTCGCGCCATCAGTTTCCTCCAGGCATCCATGGTGACACGACCCATCTGGGTCATTTGCTGCAGAAGTTTGGTGACTAGTATAACGGAGATTGAACGTTATATTCATTGTGAGCGTAAAGCAAAAAAGCCGCCCCATATCAGGACGGCTTTTTTAAGACGGATGGGTGAGCACCCCACCCTGGTTCACAGCGTCGACCGCGCCCTTACTGGTGGGCGTTTACGTAGTCGATGGCTTCTTGAACCGTGGTGATTTTTTCAGCTTCTTCGTCAGGAATTTCAGTATCGAACTCCTCTTCCAAAGCCATCACCAGTTCAACGGTGTCCAGAGAGTCGGCACCCAAGTCTTCAGTGAAAGAAGAGCTATTCTGGATGTCTTCTTCTTTAACGTTCAGGCGCTCTGCCACAACTTTCTTAACGCGCTCTTCAATAGTACTCATCAACGTACTCCAGTCATTCACATTAGCTGTTAGAGATAACCAGCTATTTGGAAACCGCAAGCCAAAAGCTGCGGGGTAGTTTATAGACGCCCTTAAGTTGACGCAACCGCCAAGCCTAAGGCCATCAACGCATATTCATACCGCCGTTCACGTGCAGCGTTTCACCAGTGATATAGCCTGCGGCATCGCTGGTTAAAAAGCCAACCGCTGCGGCGATCTCTTCCGGCCCACCTAAGCGTGCCAGCGGAATCTGCTTTAGCAGCATTTCATGCTGGGCTTCAGGCAGCGCTTCGGTCATGTCGGTGGCGATAAAACCAGGCGCAACGGCGTTTACGGTAATGGCACGGGAAGCAACCTCTCGCGCCAACGCCCGGCTAAAGCCTTCCATACCTGCCTTAGCAGCAGCGTAGTTAGTTTGGCCCAGGTTGCCCATGGTTGCCACTACAGAGCTAATCGATACAATCCGCCCGAAACGCGCCTTGGTCATGCCACGAAGACACGCCTTGCTGACGCGATATACAGATTTGAGGTTGGTATCCATGACGGAATCCCACTCCTCCTCTTTCATCCGCATCAGGAGGTTATCACGAGTGATACCCGCATTGTTAACCAAAATAGTCGGGGCACCAAAACGCTCGCCAATGGTTTTCAGGACCTCATCAATGCTCGCTTGGTCCGTCACGTTCAGGCACATACCAGCGCCCTCAACCCCGTTAGCTTTCAGGTCGGCATCGATTTTTTCTGCGCCAGATTCGCTGGTCGCTGTGCCGATGACAATACGCCCTTGGCGGCCCAGCTCATGGGCGATAGCGCGACCAATGCCGCGGCTCGCACCAGTCACCAAGGCAACTCGTTTTTCTTGCGTCATAACACGTTTCCTTCCACTGAACTAAGCAAGGGTAGCTGAAAATAGCCGCTTATCACGCACTACCTGCTAATGTTTCTCGCGCAAGCTCAAGCGCTGCATCCAAGCTATCGGGGTCATTCACCGCTAGCCCCTTGGCACCGCGCACAATACGTTTATTAAGACCTGTCAGCACTTTGCCTGGGCCACACTCAATGAAGACATTAGCACCTTGCTCAGACATTGCTTCAACGCAGGAGGACCAACGTACTGGCTGGTAGAGCTGCTCAATTAAACGAGTGCGCAGCGTATCAACATCTGCATGCGCCTGGGCATCGACGTTCTGAATAACAGTATAGCGAGGGGCACGTAGCTCAATCGCCTGCATCGCTTCGGCAAGACGCTCAGCAGCAGGTCGCATCAGCGCGCAGTGAGAAGGAACAGACACAGGGAGGGCAAGTGCACGCTTAGCGCCCGCTTCTTGGCAAGCAACAATGGCACGCTCAACGGCTGCTTTGCTACCAGCAATGACGACCTGACCCGGGGAGTTATAGTTAACTGCAGAAACGACATCGCCCTGGGCAGCGCTTGTGCAAGCGGCTTCCACCGCGCTGTCATCAAGCCCAAGAATGGCGGCCATTCCGCCTTCACCAGCAGGTACGGCTTCTTGCATTGCCTCTCCGCGCAAGCGCACCAGTTGGACACCCTCTGCAAAGCCCATCACGCCCGCACAGACCATAGCGCTATACTCACCCAGGCTATGGCCCGCCATCACGCTGGGGCGAGGACCTTCCAGCTCCTGCCAGACGCGCCAGATGGCAACGCTTGATGTCAGCAGCGCAGGCTGCGTGCAAGCCGTGGAATTCAACGCTTCTTCCGGCCCTTCTTGGACTACTTTCCATAAATCGTAGCCCAGCGCGTCAGACGCTTCCTCAAATGTCGTTCCCACCACACTGTAACGCTCGGCTAGCTCTCGCAGCATTCCAAGCTGCTGAGAGCCTTGCCCGGGAAAAATGAGGGCAAGGGGTTGAGACATGTCGTTCACCTTTGCTCTTGTAGGCATTTGCTCAGTTGAGCGATAGGCGTGGCTATCGGCCCCGTTATAAAACGGCTGTTGGCACATCCTACTGCCGCCGATAACCCGCAAAAGTCGTGCAACGCATTGCTGTAACCCACTCATCTGCCCACTGAGCTAAGCCCAGCGTTTGGCAAGCTGAGTAGGCAAGTCATGCTCTACTTCCTGCAGCGCTCGCTGAATAGCATAGTAGAACCCATCTGCACGGGCGCCACCATGGCTTTTCACCACAATACGTTTTAACCCAAGTAGGCTTGCGCCATTATAACGAACGGGGTCAAGCTCCTGCTTTAGCCGCTTCAGCACAGGTTTGGCCAGTAAACTTGCTAAGCGCCCGCATAAGCGTGACTCAAACGCCATCTGCACACGCTCCACCAGCATACGGGTCAAACCTTCGCTCGCCTTGAGCACCACGTTACCAACAAAGCCATCGCAGACCATGACATCAATATCGCCCTGGAAGATGTCACCACCTTCGGCATACCCCTGATAAGCAAAACTTAATGTGGTAGCGCGCTCACGCAGCAACCGGTCAGCCTCTCGCACCGTCGCACTGCCCTTGGTCGCTTCCGCGCCAACATTCAATAGCGCGACTCGAGGGCAATTAATACCATCCATACATTGCGCCATTGCCGCACCCATCATGGCAAAATCCACTAGCCGTGATGCGGGCGAATCCACATTTGCGCCTAAATCCAGCAAATAACAGCGACGACCACCCCGTGCAGGAATCGCCGTACTGATAGCAGGTCTGGAAAAGCCTGGCAGCATACCAAGCTCACGCCTTGCAAGCGCGACTAGTGCACCGGTGTTTCCTGCACTAACACCCGCTGCAGCATAACCTTGTGCCACATAACGCAACATATGCACCATGCTGGTCTTATCCCCAGAGCGTAACGCCCAGGCAGCAGAAGCATCTTGTGACACAGTATCAGGCGCATCGCAGACGACTAAACGTGACGCTGCCGCAGCCAAGGGCTGCGGCAAGCGCGAAAGCTCAGCGACAACACGCTGACGCGGGCCAAACAGAGCGAGCTCTAGGTCAGGACGTTCAATCACTGCCCTTGCAGAGCCCTCTATGATGACACGAGGGCCTTGGTCACCCCCCATGACATCAATCGCTAGGCGCAATGCACCCACTCTGTTTCGCCACTCGTTAGAGAGTTAAGGATTAAACCTCAACTACCTTACGACCACGGTAGAAACCATCCGGAGAAACGTGGTGACGCAGGTGAGTGGTACCGGTTTCTTTATCCTGGGACAGAGTCGGTGCGCTCAACGCATCGTGGCTACGACGCATGCCGCGCTTGGAACGAGTTTTACGGTTCTGTTGAACTGCCATGGGTGTTTACTCCAAGGTATGTAGGGTAAGTGATGCTTACTTTTTGCCTTTCAAAGCGCCACTGCTTTTCAAAGCATTGAGCACCGCGAAAGGATTCTTGGCTGAAGCGGATTCATCCGCCGCGCCTTCGGTCTTGCTGACCAGCTGCTCCGCCGAGACATGGCATTCGGTCTCATCGTGATAGACCACCTGCGGCAGGCTGAGGATTAATTCATCCTCAACTACCGTCAGCAAGTCCAGCTGTTCATTTTCCACCAGCACCGGCTCATGACTGGCAGGCAGCTCGGCCGCCAAGGCTTCGTCGGTAATCATTCCAAGCAGGAAGTCACTGGAAACGTCTTGGCTAAGCGGCACCATACAGCGGCGACAAGGCAGCGCCAGGGTCGCTTGCAAATGACCACGAATTTCGCGACGGCCTTGGGCATCTACACCAAACCCAAGCACGACGTGACAGTCGCCGGTTTGGTCACCCGCTTCTTCAGCGAGGCGGGGCAGCTTATTCAGCGCCACTAAGCCTTCAAGTCGTTCGCGGCGGGCTGCAAGCTTATAAGGCTCAACCCGGCTGGGGAGTTGTGAGGTCAACATAGGCGCGCAATGATAGGCACTCGCCCTCCTGGTGTCAAAGCTCATGGCATAATTCTTATCGGTTTATCGATGAAAACAGCGTCAATAGGCATGCCGCTGGGCTTTCGCTACACTCATTGCCAGTACATATTGCGCCATTCAGGCCACAAGGAGACGATAGTGCCGCAAACGCAAAACGCCCCTCTTGTGCTCGCCTCCAGCTCGCGCTTCCGCCAAGCGCTGCTGGACAGGCTACACCTGCCCTACCAATGCTACTCGCCCGATATTGACGAAACGCCACTTCCAGACGAGTCACCAAAGGCACTCGTTCACCGCCTAGCATTGAGCAAGGCTAATACCGTCGCGGAACGTTTCCCCAATCACTGCATTATTGGTTCTGATCAGATTGCTCTGTTTGAAGGGGATATTCTCGGCAAACCCCATACTACGGAGCGGGCCTGCGCTCACTTAGCCCGCTTCTCAGGCCAACGAGTCACTTTTTTAACTGGCCTGGCCTTATTAGACACGCGCCACCAGCGCCATCAGGTCCATATCGAACCGTTTGACGTGGTGTTCCGCACGCTGAGCGAGCGGGAGATTGAGCGCTACGTAGCAATAGAGCAGCCACTGGATAGCGCCGGCAGTTTTCGCATGGAAGGCTTAGGCATTGCTCTGTTTGAGCGCTTAGAGGGGCGTGACCCCAATGCGCTGATCGGTCTGCCGCTGATTGCCTTGTGCGACATGCTTCGCCAAGCAGGCATGAACCCGCTTGGCGATGCCTAATGCTACTGCGCCTGAAACTTTATAGGCGCATGACTACTGTGCAAGCCAAGCACTTCCGCTGCGGCCTGGGTAAAACGCCGCGTTAGGCGCTCAAAGGGATCCAGGCGGGGCGTATAGTTCTCCCATGATGCCTCACCCACCTGAGCACGCGCCACCTGTTCAAGGCTTGCCAACTCATCGACCAGCCCCAAGCCAAGCGCCTGCTCACCGCTCCAGATCAGCCCGGAAAAGATCTCCGGGCTATCACTCAAACGATCACCACGCCCAGCCTGTACATCATTGATGAACTGCTCATGAGTTTGAGTGAGCACGCTCTGCCAGAAACGAGCCACCTCCTCATCCAAGGGCTGGAATGGATCTAAAAACGCCTTGTTCTCGCCTGCAGTCATCACCCGCCGCTCGACGCCCAGCTCATCAATAGCTTCTTGAAAGCCAAAACCGGCATAGATCACCCCAATGGAGCCCACCAAGCTGGCGGGAGATGCCACTATCTCATCCGCCGCAGCGGCAATATAGTACGCCCCGCTGGCACCGATATCCTCGATCACGGCAATAATCGGCTTATCTCCCTGCTCACGCAGCCGCATAACCTCCGAGTAAATACGCTGCGACTGCACTGGGCTTCCACCAGGGCTATCAATATGCAGCACCACTGCCGACGCGCTTTGACTCTCCCAAGCCCGGTTTAACCCTTGAATAATACGCTCAGCATTAGCGGGCGAATCGCTGGCGATCACGCCATGCACTTCCACCAATGCAAGATGTTGCTGCGCAGGCACCACGGCTGACGGCTCGGCTAAAAACACGCGATATAACGTAACCGTGAGTGATACCAGCACTAGCGCCAGCAGCATCAGCCGAAAAAACAGCTTCCAACGGCGTGTTCTACGCTGCTCGGTCAAGACGCCACCAATCCAGCGATCCATCATTTCAAGCTGCGCTAGGCGCTGACGCTCTCTGAGTATTTCCGCATCGTCATCCTGCCCACCTGGCAACGGAGACTCTTGTGCCTTGGTGGAGACATCCGGCCCCTGGGTCCAGCGATCATGAACACCACGCTGATCTTCACCTTGAGAAGCCTCTTCACTGTCACCACCGCGCTGCTGCTCATCACTCATCGTCAGCTCCTACTCTTCGTTTAAGGACGCCCTTATGCATGACGCAGCCAGTCAAATAGCGACGGCACGTCTTCAGCGACCCACACCGGCTGGCTAGCGGCTAGCCGAGCGGGAGTATGCACTCCGTAAGTTACGCCCACCCGATCCATACCGATAGCACGCGCCATTTCAAGATCATACTCAGTATCGCCCACCATTACCGCTCGCTCTGCTGGAACCTGAAGCTCAGCCAAAATCTCTAGCAGCATTTGCGGGTGGGGCTTAGAGCGCGTTTCGTCAGCAGTCCGGCTAGTGTGGAACAGCCCCCCGCTACCTGTTTCATTAAAAACCCGATCAAGCCCACGACGGCTCTTACCCGTCGCCACCGCAAGCCGCTGCTGGGGCCGCTCTCTCAGCCTTGCCAACTGCGCTTCAACCCCATCAAAAAAGGGCATAGGCGTAGTGTCACCATGAACAAAGTGATGGGAATAGCGCTGGCGCAAGCGCTCCGCCTGCTCTGGCTCAATGCCTGGGCAGAGTTTGGCAATCGCCTCAGGAAGACCCAGCCCAATAATGTCTTCAATGGCGCTGACTTCAAGCTCACCCCATTCAGCGTCTGCCGCTGCTGCTTGCATACAGGAAACAATCTTCGGCACAGAATCCATGAGTGTGCCGTCCCAATCGAAAATAATTAGCTCATAGCGCATAACAGTTCTCTTTTATTGACGTGCGCGCTTGAGCGTCTCTTCAAGCGCCTCCGGAAGCGGCGCTTTTACCGTCACCGGCCTGCCATTGCCAGGCTCGGGGAATGTTAACGAGCGTGCATGGAGGAAAAGTCGCCCCAACCCCAGCTGCTTGGTTAACAAGCCGCTCTCACGAGTAGCGTACTTATCATCCCCCAGCAGCGCATGGCCAGCATGGGCTGCGTGCACACGAATCTGGTGTGTGCGCCCCGTAACGGGCTCAGCCTCAATTAACGTGACCTTTTCAAAGGTTTCCACTACAGAGAAGTGGGTGCGCGACACTTTACCGTTGGGATCTACCCGCACGCGCCGTTCGCCGTTACCTGCATCAAAACGGTCCAACCGAGCACTTTCATAAGTTTTACGGGCCGGCCAGCGCCCGGCCACCAGCGCCAAGTAGCGCTTATCCATGCCGTGCTTTTTCAACGCCTCATTAAGGGTTACCAGCGCATCGCGAGACTTGGCGAGCAGCAAACAACCTGAGGTATCACGATCCAGGCGGTGCACTAACTCCAGGAACGTTAGGTCGTCCCGCACTTGGCGCAACGCCTCGATGAGACCAATCTTAACGCCACTGCCACCATGGACTGCTAAGCCTGACGGCTTATTCAGCACCATCCAGTCGGGCCCTTCCATAATGACGCTGCCGACAAGCAGGTCGCGCAGATTATCGCTCACCTCTTTCACCGCCTCTTTAGGCGCTAGGCGCAGTGGCGGAACACGTACTAAATCGCCCGCTTGCAGGCGATAATCCACTTTTACCCGTTTCTTATTGACCCGAACCTCACCCTTACGCACGATGCGGTAGATCAATGCACGAGGTGCACCTTTTAGCCGGGTCATTAAAAAATTATCGATTCGCTGACCCGCTTGTTCCGGGGCAATATCCACCCACTGTACTTCACGCCCTTCGGACATTGCCGCGCACTCCTGGTGACATTCTTTAACGTCAGGCTAAAAACGGCATTCTAACGTAGACCCACCGGCATTGCGTCAATTGCTGGTGGTTGTCTTTACTGTTATATTCCAAAGCGCTCATCGGCCAACGTGGCCGGGCCGAACGTGGCCCGCTTATATAATCCTTGTATGGCGAATGATTGCCCACGTTTTGCCTTCGCACCTGCCCGACAAACACGCAGGTCAGAGCGAAAAAGCATGGATCAGTGTACGCACTACCTGCTTATCACGTATTGAAATGTAGTAACTCTGCCGTTAAGTAAATGGGTAACGACAGAGAGCGTCAGGTCATGCCAGCAACGGCAGGCCCGTCACTAAATAAACGTTACGCTTCAGAGTGGCAGCCCCTTTTCGTCACAAGGCACTGCCAATTCTGGGGCGCAAAGATCAACGCTGTGCCGATACCGGCGTTGGTGAATCGATGAATGCCAGGTGTGGGCGGTGTCAGCAGAGCCGGATGGACGTGACAGCCACCGAAACATGTTCTGCCGCCGCCACGTACTCAACGCCCTTTCGGCCGGGTCGGCAGAACTGCCTTCCCGGCTTAATGCGTCAGCATAACCATGCGCCGAGCACAAGCACGCAGCACCCAGCGATTCGCCGACGCTAGCCTTTAAAAGCGCTTCGGCACGCCATGCTACGTGAGACAACATGAAACGGATGCTAATTAACGCGACCCAGCCGGAAGAGCTGCGGGTCGCACTGGTAGATGGACAGCGCCTGTATGATTTAGATATTGAATCTGGCGCTCGGGAACAGAAAAAAGCCAATATTTATCGGGGTAAAATCACCCGTGTAGAACCCTCGCTCGAAGCTGCTTTTGTTGACTTTGGCGCTGAGCGCCACGGCTTCCTTCCGCTGAAAGAAATCTCCCGCGAATATTTTGTCAAAGATGTCTCTGGCCGCCCGAGCATTAAAGAAGTGCTCAAAGAAGGCCAAGAAGTCATTGTTCAGGTCGATAAAGAGGAGCGCGGCAACAAAGGGGCAGCGCTGACCACCTTTATTAGCTTGGCAGGTCGCTTCCTCGTCTTGATGCCCAACAATCCTCGTGCGGGCGGTATTTCGCGCCGTATTGAAGGGGATGATCGCAGCCAGTTAAAAGACGCCATGGGCCAACTTACTGTGCCCGACAAAATGGGCCTCATTGTTCGCACCGCAGGCATTGGCCGTAGCCCAGAAGAGCTTCAGTGGGACTTGGATTATCTCGTTCAGGTATGGGAGTCCATCACCACAGAAGCCGGTAAGCGTTCTGCACCGTTCTTAATCTACCGTGAATCCAACGTCATCATTCGCGCCATGCGCGACTACCTTCGTCAGGATATCGGCGAGGTGCTGATCGACAGCCCCGAGATTCACGCCGAGGCGCTGGCATTTATCCGCCAGGTGATGCCCTCTTACCAGCAGAAAATTAAGCTGTACGCAGATGAGGTCCCCCTCTTCTCTCGCTTCCAGATTGAGTCGCAAATTGAAACCGCTTACCAGCGGGAAGTAAAACTGCCCTCTGGTGGCTCGATTGTAATCGACCACACTGAAGCTCTGGTGTCCATCGACATCAACTCCGCGCGTGCTACGCGGGGCAGTGATATCGAAGAAACAGCGCTGCAAACCAATTCCGAAGCGGCCGACGAAATTGCCCGTCAGCTTCGCTTGCGAGATATTGGCGGCTTGGTCGTGATCGACTTCATCGACATGGGCCCTGCGCGCAACCAGCGTGAAGTCGAAAACCGCATGCGCGATGCTCTGAAGCTAGATCGTGCTCGGGTACAAATTGGGCGCATTTCACGCTTTGGCTTAATGGAAATGTCGCGCCAGCGCCTACGCCCCTCCCTGGGCGAAACAAGCGGCGTAGTGTGCCCACGCTGTAACGGCCAAGGCACCATCCGCGACGTGCGTTCACTATCGCTCTCGATCATGCGCCTGATTGAAGAAGAGGCAATGAAAGAGCGCAGCGCGCAGATTCGCGCCATCTTGCCGGTACCGGTGGCCACTTACCTGCTAAATGAAAAGCGCAGCGTACTGGCAGATATCGAGTCTCGCCAAGGCGTTCGCGTGGTGCTGCTACCCAGCCCAGAAATGGATACTCCGCACTACGATGTTCAGCGCCTGCGGGATGACCATTTGGACGAAGACGAGAGCCATACGCTCTCCAGCTTCGAGCTGTCTACCGACACCGATGTTGGCAAAGAACCTGACCCTAGCTTTGCACCGCCTGCACAGCGGGCCGAAGCGGCCGTTAAGAGCGTAGTACACAACGCCCCAGCACCGGCATCGCTGCAAACAGAAGAAACGCCTGCTAAAGCGGCTGCAGCCACCCCTGCACCCGCCGCTACTGCTGAACAGCCCAGCGTGCTTGGCCGCTTTATCCGCGGCTTTGCTAAACTGCTGGGCGGCGATGACGGCAGCCAGCAGCCAGCTCAGGAAGCCCAGGCACCAAGTAAGCAGACTGAACAGCCGAAGAGTAGCCGCCCGCAACGCAGTGAACGCCGCTCCAAACCTGTTCAGGAGCGCAGCGACACCAGGGCCAAAAACGAGCAGCGCAGCAGCACGCCATCCGGTAATGCCACTCCTCGCAATGACGATGCAAGCGATAAGCGCAGCGGCCCCAGCCGCACCCGCAACCGTCGTCGTCATCCGCAGCAGGACGATGCCAAGGCCCAAGAGAACGCGAAAAACACGCATCAGAAAGAGCCCGTAAACAAGGACGCTCCTAAAGAGGAGGCAGCCAAGCCTGCCGTCCAGCCGGATAACCGTCGTGACAAGCCACGTGATGCCAAGCCCAAAAGCGATGAACGTACGCCTACGGCCCAGGCTGACGACAGCAAGCAAGACGACGGCAAGCCGAAGCGTACGCGTAACAACCCGCGTCATCGTTCGCGCAAGCAGGCGCTAAACCCTCAAGCGGAAGCAGAACAGCTGAAGCTGCAGGCAGAAGCGGAGCAGGCACCTCAGCCCCAAGAAGCCCCGGCAGCCACAGCGACATCTGAAGCCGCTAGCGCGCCTGACAACAACACGGAAGCATCGCCAACACCGGCTGACAAGCCAGCAACTGAGCAAGTAAGCAGCGAAAAAGACGATAGCGCTGAGCAGGCTCAAGCGGCAGCGGATGACAGCACAACTGCTGAGCGCCCGGCCAACAGCGCCGCCAAAGCGCGCAAGTCGACGCGCCAGCGCCGTCAGGCTCAGCCTGAGTCAGTGCAGCACGAAGCCACCAGCACACCAGCGGCTGACAGCAGCGATGCAGCAGCCTTGAGCGCGCCAAACGCTGACGAGACCAAGGCCGCCGATGCTCAAACTGACGACCTCAAAGCGGAACAGCCGCCGGTGGCTCAAGAAACAGCAGCCCAAGACGCCACAGAAGCGCCGCAAACCGCTGCCGAGCACGTCGCAGAGCGCGAGCCAAAAGCGAATGACGCAGCTGCAGAAGCAAGTACGGCAGAAGCTGCTGCTGAAAGCACAGTGCCCACGGAAGAGCCTCAGACTCAGACAGTAGCGAATGAGACTGCTGAGACTGCTGAGCAGGACAGCGTTAAAGACACTCTGGTTGCCAACGCCGAAGCAGCGGCTTCTACGGATGAAGAAGCTTCAGCACCAACAGTCAGTGAAGAGCCCTCAACGGCGAAAGCGCCTTCACCGGCGGCGGATCAAGAGCCTTCAACAGAAGCGAGCGAGCAGCCAGCTGCTGAAGCTCACGACGAGACGGCTACCAAGATGGAAGCGGCCCCTGCTCCAGAAGAGCAAGAGAACGTGTCAGCGCAACCCGCCGACAATGCGCCAGCGGCAAATCCCGTTAGCGAGGCCCCGACAGCTGATGAGGAGGCGCCAAAACCGCGTCGTCGCCGTCGTGCCCATAACGACCCGCGCGAACTACGCAAGCAGCAGGCACAGCAAAACTCGCAAGAGTAAGTGCTCGCAACAAACAACCCCGCTTCGGCGGGGTTTTTTATGGGTGGTAAAGATAAGCAGACGTTAGATCACCCGCGGTTCTAGCTCTAGCAATACACCAAACCGATCAAACACGGTCTGAGCAATAGTGTCTGCAAAACTCAGCAGTCCTGGGCGATCTCCTCCCCCAAAGTGCACCAGCACTAACGCTTGGCGCTCATGGACGCCAAATGCTCCCAGGCGCTGCCCCTTTAAGCCGCACTGGTCAATCAGCCAGCCTGCTGCCAGCTTAGTTTGGTTATTGGGCTGAGGAAAATACGGCATGTCTGGATACTCCTTCAACAGCCGATGCGTATGCTCATTGCTCACTAGCGGATTCTTGAAGAAACTGCCCGCATTCGCTAGCACAGCTGGGTCAGGCAATTTTTCCTGGCGAATCGCACAGACCGCTTGAGCCACGGACAAAGGGGTCGGTGACTCCGACACGCGAGCCGCCAAATCGCCATAACCCAGCACGGGCCTCGGCGTGGCGGACAGCCGCAGCGCAAGTTGGGTGATCACTACCTTACCCGCTAGTGCTCGCTTGAAAATACTGTCGCGATAGCCAAACTGGCACGCATCAGCGTTCAACCAGTACATCTCGCCAGTGGCCAACTCGGCAACCTGGACTGCTTTCAACACATCGCTGAGCTCGACACCATAAGCACCAATATTTTGTACCGGTGCAGCGCCGCAATCGCCAGGGATCAACGCTAAATTTTCAACCCCCCACAAGCCATGCGTCGCCAATGCCATTACCAAGGCATGCCAGCTCACACCGGCACCCACATAGGCGGTGACGTCATCACCACTGCGCTCCAGCCACCAATGGCGAAGTGCCGGGCGAAGCGCCATACCGTGAAGCGTTGGTGGCAGCAGCACATTACTGCCACCGCCTAGCAGGGTAATTGGCCACTGATGAATACGCGCGCTATACAAGGCAGCCTGCAGGCTAGAGAGCGTTGTCGGTGCAATGTAGCGCGCCGCTTGGCAAGGTAGGCGAAGCGTATTGGCTGTAGTGAGGTCCACCCAGACGGATGCCCCATCCAAGCTATCAGCGCCCACAGGTCAGCTCTGCAATCAGTCCGGTACTGGCTTGCTCAATCATATCCAATACCTGCTCAAAGCCCGCTTCTCCGCCGTAATAAGGATCAGGAACATCGGTATTCGCGAGTCCTGCATACTCCAACAACAGCCCTACCTTAGCCTGGCTGTCGGCCGGTTTTAGCGCCTGCATCGCCGCCAGGTTATCGCTGTCCATGCCCAGCACGTAGTCGAATTCCAGGAAGTCACTCGCTTTTAACTGACGGGCGCGCAGATGGCTAATATCGATACCACGGCGCAGCGCGGCTGCCTGGGCACGGGGGTCGGGCGCTTTGCCAACATGCCAACTGCCAACACCGCAGGAGTCGATTTCCACGCGTTTGCTTAACCCTGCACGGTCGAGCGCCTGCTGAAAAACGCCCTCCGCGGTTGGTGAACGGCAAATATTGCCCAGGCAAACAAAGAGAACACGCGTCATGAAATGCCTCCTTCACGCTCGGCAGACAACAGCGACCTTACCCGCGCCAAATCCTCTTCCGTATCGACTCCGGCGGGGTTTATCGCGCTCGCCAGCGCCACTTGAATAGCGTAGCCATGCTGTAGTGCCCGAAGCTGCTCCAACTGCTCCAACTGCTCCAGGCTGGAGGGCGCTAGATCCCGATAGGCGGCTAAGAAACTCGCTCGGTAGGCGTAGATCCCAATATGGCGCAGCCAAGCATCGGTTTCTAGTAGGCTTGGCTGTGCTTTAAAGTGCTCGCGATCCCAGGGAATCGGCGCTCGCGAGAAGTAGAGCGCCCGCCCCTGTAGCGACCGCACGACTTTCACCACGTTAGGATTAAACAGCGTATCAACATCCGCAATCGGCTCGGCTAGGGTGGCAATCGCCGCCTCGGGGTCATCCGCCAGGCGCAGTGCGACCTGATCAATAAGTGCCGGAGGAATCAGCGGCTCATCCCCCTGCACATTCACGACCAGCGTGTCATCACTTAGGCCTAGATGGTCGGAGACCTCGGCGAGCCGGTCAGTGCCCGAGGGGTGGTCATCGCGAGTCATCACTACGTCAGCTCCATAGGGCAGCATGGCATCGCGAATCCGCGTATCGTCTGTCGCCACCACTACGCGGTTGGCCTGGCTTTGACAGGCTCGCCGCCACACATGGGCCACCATGGGCTCACCGGCGATCTCTAATAGCGGTTTGCCCGGCAAGCGAGAGGAGCCAAAACGAGCGGGGACAACGGCAATAAATTGCGGCGTAACATCAGACATCACGCCTCTCCGGTGCGGCCAGGCGAGGTAGGTAACTTTTCATCAGCACCCATTTGCCGTGCCTCTTCAGGCAGCATGACAGGAATGCCATCCTGTATGGGATAGGCTAAACCGTCGTAGTGGCAGCAAAGCTCTTGGGCGTCACGATCATACTTCAGTTTGCCGTTGCAGAGCGGGCAAACCAGCATTGCCAATAGTTCCTTATCCATCGGTGCATCCCCTTTGTGTCAGTACGGACAGCCTGTTTGCCAGCCAGTCCTCAAATGCTTGTGGAAGCTGCGCCTCCACCTCTAATACCCAGCTATCAGACGGTGCAAACGCCTGACACTTTACGGCGTCTTTCGCCGTCATAATGATTGGTCGTGGCGGCATAAATTGAAACGTGTGTTCATCAAATGGCTGGTGGTCTGCCAGGGGATGCATCTCCCCTTCCACGCCTAACTCCCGTAGCGTATTGAAAAAACGCTGAGGGTTGCCAATACCTGCCAGCCCATGCACCGGCAGCGCAAATGGCAGCGGCTGCAACGGATAGTGCTGCCCAGTAGGCAGCTGGCGCCAGCGCTGAGGTACCAGCTGCATAGCCACACTAGATATTTCCAGCGGGCGTTGTAGCGCTCCGTTGACAATCACAGCGTCCACACTTGCAAGTCGCCCGGGCGCCTCTCTTAAAGGCCCAGCGGGCAGGCAGCGCTGATTGCCTAGCCCACGAGCACCATCGATAACCACCAGTTCAATATCGCGCCCTAAGGCCAAGTGCTGCAAGCCGTCATCGCTAATCAGTACATCGCAGCCCTGTTGCACCAACCTTTCAGCACCCCGCGCTCGCTGCGGGTCCGCCACCACCGGTACTCCGGTTTGCTGTGCCAGCATCAGTGGTTCATCACCGCTATGCGCTGGGTCTGTAGAAGGCGTTACTAACAGAGGATAGTGCGGCGCTTTACCGCCATAGCCGCGGGTGACGATACCGGGTGAAAATCCCTGCTGTACCAGCCAACGGCTAAGCCAGGCCACAAGCGGTGACTTACCCGTACCGCCTAACGTAATATTGCCCACCACGATCACCGGCACCGGTGCTTGCCAAACTGGTTTATTTCCCTCGCGGTAACACTGTGCTCGCCGCCCCATAAGATAACGGTATAAATTACCCAACGGATAGAGCGGTACTAGCCAGTTACTGCCGCCATAGGCAGCCTTTATCCAGCGCTGAGCAAGACTCATTCACTCTCCTGAAACTGAAGCTGGTGCAGCGCGGCGTAGGCCCCACCTTTTTCAAGCAGCGCCTGATGGGTACCCTGCTCAATAATCCGCCCTTGATCCATCACTAGAATGCGGTCGGCACGCTCAATGGTGGAGAGTCGGTGAGCTATGACCAGGGTGGTGCGCCCTTCACACACGTGCTCCAACGCTTTTTGGATATAGCGCTCTGACTCGGTATCCAGTGCGGAGGTCGCTTCATCCAGAATCAGAATGGGCGCATCTTTAAAAATGGCCCGGGCGATGGCGAGCCGCTGGCGCTGCCCACCCGAGAGCATCACCCCATTCTCGCCGACGACCGTGGCGTAACTTTCTGGCAGCTTTTCAATAAACTCGCTGGCGTAGGCTGCCTCGGCAGCCGCCTTAATGGCGGCCGGGTCTGGGTCAGCCACGCCGTAAGCAATATTGTCAGCAATGGAGGCGTTAAACAGGGTGACCTGCTGGGACACCAGGGCAATATTCTGGCGCAGCGGCCCTAAGGCGTACTCATCGGCATTCACGCCATCAATCAAAATCTGCCCTTCACTGGGGCGATAGAAACGCGGCAGCAGGCTGACGAGCGTTGATTTACCGCTGCCCGAGCGGCCCACAATAGCCACCAGCTCGCCGGGAGCAACGTTAAGATTCACGTTGTGCAGTACGCTGGGCTGGTCGTCACCATAGCGGAAGCTGACGTTCTCAATCACCACATTGCCCGTTAGCTTGCTGGGAATGAGAGAGCCTTCATCCTGTTCAGGGGTGAGGTCTAACAGGCCAAACAGCTCAGAGGCCGCTGCGATGCCCTTCTGAATCTCGCTGTTAATCTCGGTGAGCTGGCGCACCGGCTTAATCATCAGGGCAGCGGCGGTGATAAAGGCGACAAACTCCCCCGGCGTCATGTTTTCCATCAGCGAGGGCGCCATGGCCAGCCACACTAGCAGCGCCATAGAGATCGCCACCAGCATGAGCACGACAGGCGAACTAACCGCTCGGGTCATGGCCTCTTTCATACTCTGGCGACGGTTCTCTTCACTCACGCGCTCAAAACGCTGTTTCTCGTACGCTTCTGCGCCGTGGGTACGTACCACGCGATAGCCCGAAAGCGCCTCAGAAGCCACATGAGTCACATCGCCCATGGAGTGTTGAATACGCTTGGAGATACGCCGAAAGCGCTTGCTCACATAGCTCACCACACCGGCAATAATCGGAGTAACACCCAAAAACAGCAGCGTTAGCATCCAGTTGGTCCAGAATAGATAGCCTACCAGCCCCACGACAAACAACCCCTCACGCAGGATGATTGTCACCGCATTGGTCGCTGCACCGGCTACCTGCTCAACGTGGTAAGTGACCCTTGATACCAAGTGGCCGCTGGAGTGGTGATCGAAAAAACGACCTGGCAGGTGAAGCAAGTGGGCAAACACATCGCAGCGCAGCGTATGAATCACATAGCGCCCCACGTAGGCCATAAAGTAGGTGCTCAGAAAAGTGCCCAGCCCGCGAGAGGCAAACATGAGTACTACAAACAGCGGCAGGAAAAACCGAAAATCGGCGTCTGGGTTTTGAATCCCATCAATCAGCCGCTTCATCATTTCCGCCAGCGCGGTACTTGAAGCTGCGTAAATCACAAAACCCACCACCGCCAGCGCAAACGCACGCCAGTGTGGCTTAACGTAACCCAATAACCGTTTATATAATATCCAACCTGAGTCAGTCACACGCGCTCCCGGCAGTAGTGTGCAGTGTGGGCGATTCTACCTGATGGTGGCGCGCTTCAACACCGCTTATGGCCACCTGCCAAGGCCCGCAGTGGCTGAAAGGTGACTGGCTGCTGCGGTATCAGCGTAAATTTAAGCGCGCCGTCCTGGGCGGTGTTCCATAGGCAGCTATGCTGCTGCCGAAAGCGCCGCACAACGTCGTCGGCAGGGTGGCGGAACGCATTGTCTCGCCCAGCGCTGAAAACCACGTGATGTGGCTGCGTCTCGCGCACAAACTGAACACCCGAGCTGGTGCCGCTGCCGTGGTGGCCCGCCACCAATACACTCACGTTGCCATTCAGCTGCGGTAGAAGCTGTCGCTCCACTTGGTTCCCTACGTCACCGGTGATCAGCAGGCTATGTTCACCCGCATACACTGCTAACACACAAGAGCGATCATTAGAGGATAGAGTGTTCTCACCGCTCGGTGGCCAGAGTATTCGATACGTAATACCGTCACGCTGCCAGCGTTGCCCCTGCTCGCAGCGCTGGCTTGGGATAGATAGCGACTCCCCTGCTGGCGCCCACCACTGCGCTACTTGGTGATCCGCTAGTAGCGCATCTACGCCTCCGGCGTGGTCAGTATCCGCGTGACTGACCATTACTTGGTCAAAATCTTGACCTGGGGGCCATAGGCTTTGCAGGGGCATAAAGCCACTGCGAAAACGTGGCCCCGTATCATAGAGCAGCCGAAAATTGGCACTGCGCAGCTCTATTAACTGCCCTTGGCCCACATCGTAAACCGTCACGTGAAGCTGCCCCGGCGGAATCGCCTGCTCTCTCGGCCACCAGGGAATTGTCACCAAGAGTACCGCCGCACCCACGCGTAACCAACGCGGCACGGCGGGCAAGCCCCAGCACAGCGACAGCAGCACCAAGCTCCCCGCCAATGGATAGGCCAAATGCGCGGGAGGCTGCCAGAGCGGTGCGGCTTCCACAGCGACAACCAACAGCTGATGAAATACCGCTAAGGCTTGCTCAAACACCCACCAGGGCACTAGACCAACAAACGGAAGGGGTGACAGCAGCCAGCCGAGTAGCGCGGTAGGCACCATGACCGAGCTGACCCATGGCACCGCCACTAAGTTGATCAAAGGGGCCGTAGGGGCTACACGCCCAAAGGCAAACAACACCGCTGCGGCCATTAAAGGGGCCAATAACAGTTGAGAACGCAGCAGTGCCCAGCACCAGCCTTTTACACCGCGCGGCCTGGACCGACCCTGCCAGATAATAATCAGCCACCCTACCGCCATAAACGAGAGCCACAACCCAGGCCGCCAAAGTGCTAGCGGGTCAACTATCAGCACCAGTGCCAGTGCAAGCCACCAAGCTTGCCAGGGCCCCGGTGCATGGCGGCCACTTAGAACCCACAACCCCAGCAACGTCATAATCATCGCGCGCATTGCCGGTGGCGCCAACCCGGCCAACACGGCGTAGCCAACGGCGGCCGCGCCAGCAAGCCACCAGGGCCAAGTGCGCAGCCGCCAGTTGGTAGGCGAAACGACACGCGCAGCATAACGCCCTAGCAGCAGCACGAATGACGCCACCAGCCCCACATGCAGGCCCGAGATCACCACGAGGTGCGTGGTACCCGTAGCGTTTAACAGCGCCCAGTCATCTTGGTTAAGCTTTTCGCTATCGCCAAGCGTCAATGCGGCCAGCCAGCGTTGGGTACGTGCCTCTAAAGGCAGCTGTGCTAGAAAGTCGGATGCCAATTGGCGCAGCCGAGGAGAAGCGTGCGTAAGCCGCTGCGGCGCAGGATCGGGGCGAATATATCCAGTAGCGTGGATGCCTTCACGCCATAACCACTGCTCATAATCAAAAGTATTGGGGTTGATAAAGCCATAGGGCGGCCGTAAGCGCAGCGTCATTTGCCAGCGCTCGCCAACCACATACTCATGCTCATGGTCGTAAGCGCTCACCCGAACGCTGTTTAATTGATCACAACGGGGAAGATGGGCAGGGGCTGTGCAGCGCTCGATACTCAATCGCAACCGCTGAACCCCTGACTGCTGCTGTACAGCGGTCACTTTGGCATGCACCGCTATATCCTGCCCGCTCAGCCCAACGGGCAGCCGACGCACCCACTCCTGCTGAATACTAAAGGCAACGGACCCGCCTAAGAGCAACCATACTAGGGCCCGTGGCCGCCATACGCCAACGCTTAGCCCCGCCATCATGAGGACCAGTGGCAGCAGCCATGTACCGCCCTGCCCACCGGCCCACCAAGCCAACAGGCTACCGCCAAGCGCTGCTAATGCCGCGGGCATTGCAATGCCCTGCCCCATCCGCCCCTCCCTGGTGCTCAACCATTACTGCGCACGCCGTAGCCGAAGCCCTACGCTATATGGATAATAGAAACGATCTAAAGTAAGAGTACCTGACATGCCGCGCCGTTTCCTGCAGCGCTACATGCCAAAACCCGATACGCTAAGGCGCCAGCGTTCGTTGCGCTTTATGGCACCGCTGATTGCGGATCCGGGCTTATGGCTACTAACTCGACGCAGCGTTGCGAACGCGTTTAGCGTCGGGCTGTTTTGCGCGATGCTACCCATCCCCTTTCAGATGGTGGTGGCGGCTCTGGGTGCGCGGCTAAGTCGTTGCAATTTGGCACTTTCGGTAGGGCTTGTGTGGGTCACCAACCCACTTACCATGCCGCTGATTTTTTATGTGAATTATCGAATAGGCACTTTTTTGCTTGGGGCGCCCGCGCGGGAGGCCCCTTCCCGCATCTCAACCCGCTGGATAGCTGAGCAGATGCACGACATCTTGCCACCGCTGCTACTGGGCTCTCTGATTACTGCGATTGTGCTTGCGGTCGTCGCTAACATTGGCATTCGCCTTATCTGGCGCTGGCACGTCTCCCATAACTGGAAGCGCCGCCGCCTTAAAAGACGGCGGCGCAGGGCTCGCATCGAATCAGAGTTTGACGACTAAACTAGCGCATCGCTATGCCTGAGCGACCAAGCGCCCCCCATCCAGCTTCATGACACGGTCTTGATGGGCAGCCAAGCCCACATCGTGAGTCACAATCACAAATGCACAGGCGCTCTCTTTGGCCAGCTCATCCATCAGCGCCAGAATAGACGCTGCGGTAGTTTGATCCAGGTTTCCGGTCGGCTCATCCATTAATACGAGGCTGGGGTCGGTCACTAGCGCCCGGGCAATCGCCACTCGCTGGCGCTCACCGCCCGATAGCTCACCCGGCTTATGGTCGGCACGCGCTTTCATCCCCACCCGCTCTAGGATCTGCATAGCGCGCTGTTCAGCCACTTTTTTAGACTGGCCGCGAATAATCAGCGGCAGCGCAGCATTCTCCACCGCCGTAAATTCCGCCAGCAAATGGTGGAACTGATAAACAAAACCAATATATTGATTGCGGAAGCGGCCCAGCGCGGCTTCATTCAGGCCCGAAAGTGCCTCACCGCCAATCACGACGCTGCCATCGCTCGGGCGGTCTAGGCCGCCCAACAGGTTTAACAGCGTGGTCTTGCCTGAACCCGAACTTCCTACAATCGCAACGCGTTCACCGGCACGGACGGTCAGTTCAAGCTGATCCAGTACGGTGAGATCCTGAGGGCCTTCGCTGTAAATGCGGGTGAGTCCACGGCACTCCAGCATAACGGCGTTAGAGGTGGTTGGCGTCATCGGGGCATCCTTATTCATAGCGCAGTACATCAGCAGGCTGAACGCGAGCAGCTCGCCATGCGGGATAAAGCGTCGAGAGGAACGTCAGGCCAAACGCGGCCAGCACGATGTCACGCACATCGCTCCACTCCAGACGCGACGGCAGGTCGCTAATGAAGTAAACCCCCGCATCCAGGAATTGAATACCAAACGCCGTTTCAAACCAGCCAATCAAATCGGAAATGGTGAGCGCCAGCAGAATGCCCACGGTAACGCCTACCGCAATGCCGATCAGGCCAATCGCTAGCCCCTGCACAATGAAAATACCCATGATGGAGCCCGGTGTGGCACCAATGGTGCGTAAAATGGCAATGTCCGCACGCTTATCCGTCACCACCATCACTAGCGTCGACACAATATTGAACGCGGCAACCGCAATAATCACGGTCAACAGCAGCGCGATCATGCGTTTTTCCATCTGAATAGCTTGGAAGAGATTGCCATGGGAGAACGTCCAGTCGGAGCCGCTGTAGCCTGGGCCCAACTCGTTCACAATGGCCTGAGTTTCGCTACCGGCGATAAACAGGTCGTCTAGCTCTAGGCGCAAACCACCAACCGCATCGCCCATACGTGCCAGCGTTTGCATATCTTCAATATTGGCGTAGGCCAAATTGGCGTCTAGATCGGCACCTACGCTGAAAATACCGCTGACGGTAAACCGCTTCAGTCGGGGGAAAACGCCTGCCGGAGTAATCGATGCCTCGGGCACCAGCAGCGTCACGCGGTCACCCACGCCAACGCCTAGCCTGCGGGCGAGCATCGAACCCAGCACAACATTCCACTCACCGGGCACAAGGTCGGCCAACTCACCCTGGCGCATGTGCTCGCCAATAATAGAGACCTGGTCTTCCCAATCCGGATGAATGCCGTTGACCATCGCGCCTTGGTTGCGGCCGCCAGCGGAGAACATACCCTGCTGCTCAACGTAAGGGGCCACACCAATCACTCGATCGCGCTGTACTAATTGCTCTGCCAACGCCTCCCACTCTACCAGTCCTTCCTGGGACTCAATTTTGGTGTGGGGCACCATGCCTAAAATGCGCGTGCGCAGCTCGTGATCAAATCCGTTCATAACCGACAGTACAAGAATCAGTACCGCCACCCCTAGCATCAGCCCCAGCATCGACGTTAAGGAGATAAACGAAATAAAGTGGTTCCGGCGTTTAGCGCGCACATAGCGCAGCCCCACCAGAAAAGGCAAACGATCAAGCATGGCTACATTCCTTAATAATGGGCGTCCATGGTACGGTTTTTTTAACATGGCTGCATGTGCAAACGCAGCCTTAGAGTCGCCCTCTCCAAGGCCGTTCCCTTTATAACGGTATCGCTTGCAAGTTGAGGAGCAACCCCCTAAATTGCGCCCGACCCTCTTGCCCGCCGGGCAAGCTTATTCTGACTAGTGAGAGCACCTTTTACGTTGGCTACCAAGACTCACCGCTTATTGCCCGAATGGCACCCTCAAGATGGCCTACAGCTCACCTGGCCCCGTCCAGACGGAGACTGGGCTTATATGCTGTCGCGTATCGAAGCAACGCTTGAGCGCATTGTGCTTGCCACGGCGCGCTATCAGCGCGTGATCATCAGCGTGCCAGACGAGGCGACCCATCAGCGCCTGACCGCCACGTTCGATGCCTACGGCATCCCCAAACATCAGCTGCTGCTGATTGTTGCACCCACCGACGATACCTGGGCGCGAGATCATGGGCCGATCACGGTATTGGACGAAGATAACCAGCCGCTGCTGCTGGATTACACCTTTACCGGCTGGGGCGGTAAATTCCCTGCTGAGCGGGACAATCAGCTAACCCAGTGGCTAGCCGATGCGGGCTTATGGGCCTGCCCAGTCTCTTCTCGGGAGATGGTGTTAGAAGGTGGGGCTATCGAGACTGACGGCGAAGGCACGCTGCTCACCACGGAAGCGTGCCTGCTCAACCCAAACCGCAATCCGTCGCTCTCTCGAGAAGACGTTGAAGCGCTTTTGGCAGATGACTTTGGCGTAGACCGCGTGCTGTGGCTAGCCAATGGACATTTAGAAGGCGACGACACGGACAGCCATGTGGATACGTTGGCACGCTTTTGTAACCCCTCGACCATTGCCTATGTGCGTTGTGACGACCCCACTGACCCGCACTACACGGCCCTGCAGGCAATGGAGCAGGAGTTAAAAGCCTTCCGTCAGCGTAACGGAGAGCCCTACCAGCTTATTCCGCTACCCTGGCCCCAGGCCTGTTTTGACCCGGAAGATGGGCATCGCCTACCAGCCACCTATGCGAACTTTTTGATTATCAACGATGCGGTGCTGGTGCCTACCTATGGCGACCCAGCGGATGTTACCGCACTGCAGGCGCTGGCCGTCGCTTTTCCAGAACATACGCTGATCCCCATTGAGTGCATCAGCGTGATTCGTCAGCACGGCAGCCTGCACTGTTTAACCATGCAGCTACCCAAAGGTACGCTTGTGCCTGCGACCACTCACTCTTAAGGAGGGCAGCATGTCCCAGACACTTAACGTGGCGGTGATTCAACAAGCCGCATGGCCCGATAAAGCGCTCAGCCTGGCCGAAAGCGAGGCGGGCATTCGCAGAGCAGCCAGCCAAGGGGCACAGCTCGTACTATTACAAGAGCTGCACGCCACCCACTACTTCTGTCAATATGAAGACCCGGCACTGTTTGATCTCGCCGAACCGCTGGATGGCCCGACGGGACAGCGATTGGCGGCACTGGCAAAAGAGCTGGATATCGTGCTGGTGGGCTCGCTGTTTGAAAAGCGCGCGGCGGGGCTCTACCACAACACCGCCGTGGTGTACGACCGCGCCAAAGGGCGGGTTGGCCAGTACCGCAAGATGCATATTCCAGATGACCCAGGGTTCTATGAGAAGTTTTACTTCACCCCTGGCGACGCCGACGACGCACGCAAAGAGGGCTTTACGCCGATTGACACCTCAGTGGGTCGGTTAGGCATTCTGGTGTGCTGGGACCAGTGGTACCCGGAAGCCGCCCGCTTAATGGCGCTGGCGGGTGCTGAGCTACTGCTCTACCCCACCGCTATTGGCTGGGATCCTAATGACGACGACGCGGAAAAAACCCGCCAGAAAGATGCCTGGACGCTGATTCAGCGCGCCCACGGCGTCGCGAATGGCCTGCCCGTCTTGGTGGCAAACCGCGTAGGCTTTGAGGCCGACCACTCCGGCGTGGGTGATGGTATCGCGTTTTGGGGCGGTAGCTTTATTTGCGGCCCACAAGGTGAGCTACTAGCCCATGCCGGTGAAGAGACTGAGCAGTTGGTCGTGAGCCTGGATATGGCGCGTAGCGAAAACACCCGCCGTATTTGGCCCTACCTGCGCGATCGCCGTGTCGACGCTTATGGCGACCTAACCCGCCGCTACCGCGATTAAGCTTATTCGAGCATCTGAAAATCAAAAACGCCTGCTCTGTTACCAGAGCAGGCGTTTTGCTATCAGCGCTTTTCTATAAGTACCAAGCCGACATCGCTTATATCCAGAAATTTATTTCCAGAAGTCGCGAATCGACGCAATACCCTGAGCACCCACCGCGCGAGCGTGGTTGGCGTCAAAGCGGGTCATACCGCCCAGCGCGAATACCGGCATACCGGCACGTTCCACCAGCTGTTGGAAGTCGTGCCAGCCCATCGGAGCCACTTCCGGGTGTGATGGCGTGGTGCGCAGCGGAGAAAGCGTGACAAAATCACAGCCCAGCACTGCCGCTTGGGAGAGCTGCTTTTGATCATGCGTGGAGGCGGACAGCCACTTGTTTTCCGCAATCGGGCGTCGGTCCAGCTGCATTAAACGCGCACTGGTCAGATGAATACCATCCGCATCGACCTGGTCCAGCAGCGTTGGCTCACCGTTGAGCAGCAGCTTAGCGCCGTACTCACGGCAAAGCTTGAGCGCTCGCTCAGCACGGGCAACATAGGCCGCGTCATCTAAGCTTTTGGCACGCAGTTGCACAAGGCGAATACTGTCTTCGCGCAGAGCGCGCTCCAGCAGCGACGCGAAGCGCTCATCGTCAGGCTCTTCACCGGTAATCAAGTACTCGGTGGGTAGCATCACCGCACGCAGAATGGGCAGGTTCGCCGCTGGGAACGGGTAGTTCACCAACTCATTCATCGGCACCCAGCGCACCGCCTGGCCTTCACGACCAAACGGTTCGCCAGCAAACTCATGCACCTGCCACACATCGAGCAGAATGTGCTTATCAGGATACTCATGGTGAACGCGAATGAGCGGTTGGGCACGAACAATCTCAACGCCTAACTCTTCATGCAACTCACGTTTAAGGCCTTCCAGCCCAGTTTCATAAGGGGCTAGCTTGCCACCGGGAAACTCCCAAAGACCGCCGTGATCGACGTTGGAAGGCCGGCGCGCGATCAGCACGTGCTTTTGATCGGCGCTGATCATCGCAGCTGCCGCGACATGAACCCGTCGTTTTACCATTACACTCATTACGTCTTATCCACTTTGTGCGCGCCGCCTTTATATTGCACGGCGCTATCTCGCTGCGTTAGCACGTTGCCGCAGCCTTAGCTGCGGTAATCCGCGTTGATGGACACATAGTCATGGGAGAGATCCGAGGTCCACACGGTAGCGGACTCGTCACCACGCCCCAAATTAATGCGAATTGTGATCTCTTCCTCGGCCATGACGGCACTGCCAGCCGCTTCGGTATAGCTACCGGCGCGGCCACCGTTCTCCACTAGGCGCACATCGCCTAAGTCAATCACGACCCGGCTAACATCAAACGCCTCAACCGGCGCTCGACCCACCGCCGCCAAAATACGCCCCCAGTTGGCATCCGAGGCGTAGAGCGCGGTTTTTACTAGAGGCGAGTGAGCTACGGTAAACGCCACATCCAACGCCTCTTGGCGAGTGCTGGCCTCATTCACCTGTAGTGTGACGAATTTGGTCGCCCCTTCGCCATCGCGAATAATCGCCTGGGCGAGTTCGGTCATCACCCGCTGCAGAGCGTTACGGAAAACGGTAATGTGCTCGTCGCTTTCAATACGCGCGCCCGTGCCGGTCGCCGCTAACATGCAGGCATCGTTAGTAGAGGTATCGCTATCCACAGTGATGCAGTTGAACGAGCGATCCACCGTTTCTCGCAGTAGCGTGGCGAGCAAGGGCTGCTCAATCGCCGCATCGGTGACCACAAACCCCAACATGGTGGCCATGTTGGGTTTAATCATGCCCGAGCCTTTGGTAATCCCGTTGATGGTGACCTGATGGTCGCCAATATCAACGGTCACCGTGGCTCCCTTTGCGCGGGTGTCGGTGGTTAGAATACCTTCACCTGCCTGCTGCCATGCTTGGCTTGAGTCGGCCAGCGTATCAAACGCACCCGGCAAGCCTGCCAGCAGGCGTTCCATGGGCAGCGGCTCACCTATCACCCCCGTTGAGAACGGCAGCGCCTGAGCCTGCTCAACACCTGCCTGCTCAGCGACAGCAGCACAGCTGGCATAAGCATCTTGCAAGCCAGCCTCACCCGTCCCCGCATTGGCATTACCGGTATTAATTAACCAATAACGAGGCGCAAGGCCGCTACTGGCGCACTGCTCAAGATGCTGCTTGGCAACCACTACCGGAGCAGCACAGAACGCATTGCGGGTGAAAACACCCGCCACAGTGGCAGTCTCAGGTAGCTCAATCACCACCATATCACGGCGATCCGGCTTCTTAATGCCCGCCATTGCAGTGCCCAGGCGCACCCCACTGAGGGGTGGCAATTCCGGAAAGGGAAGGTTTCCCACCGCCATGTTTCTCTCCTCTACGTTCGCTTACGCCATACGTGATTAGCTTAATTTGCCGCAGCACTGCTTATATTTTTTACCCGAGCCACACACACAGGGGTCGTTGCGGCCAACTTTCGGGTTTTCCCGGCGCAGCGGACGGCCATCAACCCCGGGCGCTGTCTCGCTAGTACCGGCATCAGGCGCATCGTGGAGGCTGGCGGCTGTCGCTTTTTCACGAGCAAGCTCTTCACGGCGTTTCTGCTCTAGGGCATCCACTTCTTCTGGCTGACGCACCTGAACGTGGCTGAGAATACGCGTGACATCGGCTTTGATATTGGTCAGCAGATGTTGGAACAGCTCGAAGGATTCGCGCTTGTACTCCTGCTTGGGGTTCTTCTGTGCATAACCACGCAGGTGGATACCGCGACGCAAGTGGTCCATGGACTGCAGGTGCTCTTTCCAGCGGGTATCCAGCACTTGGAGCATCACCTGCTTCTCGAAGCGGCGAATCAATGCCGCACCTGCGGACTCGATTTTAGCCTCATAGGCCTCGCGGTGCATGGTTTGCAGACGTTCACGCAGCTTCTCTTCGCTAAAGCGCTCGTCTTCCTCGGCCCACTGCGTCACTGGCGCGACGAGATTGAACTCGGTTTTCAAGTGGGCTTCCAAGCCGGGCAGGTCCCACTGCTCAGCCAGGCTCTGGGGCGGCACGTACTCGCTAATCGCGTCTTCCATCACCTCTTCACGAATACCCACCACCGCGGCGGAGACATCGTCAGACGCTAGAATTTCGTTACGCTGCTCGTAAATCACGCGGCGCTGGTCGTTGGCTACGTCGTCGTACTCAAGCAGCTGCTTGCGAATATCGAAGTTACGCCCTTCCACTTTCTTTTGAGCGCGCTCTACCGCATTAGAGACCATTTTGTGTTCAATGGCTTCACCACGCTCAAGGCCCAGCGCCTGCATTAAGCGCTTCACTCGATCGGAGCCGAATAGGCGCATCAGGCTATCTTCCAAAGAGAGGAAGAAGCGTGTGGAACCCGGATCGCCCTGGCGGCCTGCACGGCCACGAAGCTGGTTATCGATGCGGCGGGATTCGTGGCGCTCAGAGCCCACCACGTGCAAGCCACCAGCTTCCAGCACCGCGTCGTGGCGCTTTTGCCATTCGGCTTTTAGCGCATCAAGCTGTGCTTGGCTAGGGTTTTGCAGCTTCGCGGCTTCGGCTTCCCAGTTACCGCCCAACATAATGTCAGTACCGCGACCCGCCATGTTGGTAGCGATGGTAATCGCACCGGGCCGGCCAGCTTGAGCAATAATTTCTGCCTCACTTTGGTGCTGCTTGGCGTTTAGGACGTTGAATTTAAGCCCTGCCTCACGCATTAGGCGCGCCAGATACTCAGACGTTTCGATAGAGGCGGTACCCACCAGCACTGGGCGGCCCGCTTCGGTCTCTGTTTTCACGTCTTTGATGATGGCTTCGTACTTCTCTTCCGCGCTCAGGTACACAAGGTCGTTGAGATCTTTACGCGCCAGCGGGCGGTTGGTGGGAATGACGATCACATCAAGACCGTAAATCTGACGGAATTCGAAGGCTTCGGTATCCGCCGTGCCCGTCATGCCCGATAGCTTTTCATACAGGCGGAAGTAGTTCTGGAAGGTGGTAGACGCCAGCGTTTGGCTTTCACGCTGAACCGTAACGCCCTCTTTAGCTTCCACGGCCTGGTGCAGACCTTCAGACCAACGGCGCCCCGGCATGGTACGGCCGGTGTGCTCATCGACAATCACCACCTGCCCTTCGGCAACGATGTAATCAACGTCCGGATGATAGAGATGGAGAGCGCGCAGCGCCGAGTGCATATGCTGTAGCAGGTTGAGGTTTTGCGCTGCGTAGAGCGATTCGCCCTCACCCAGCAGCCCTTCGGCCCGCATGAGCTCTTCGACTTTATTGTGACCCTGTTCGGTCAGCTCCACCTGCTTCTGCTTTTCGTCGAGCACGAAATCGCCGCTCACCGGTGCTTCGTCATCTTCGGAGACTTCACCCTGCTCGAGCTGTTGGGCGAGGCGGTTCACGATGCCGTAGAGGTCGGTGTTCTCGTCTACCGCACCGGAGATAATCAACGGCGTACGTGCTTCATCAATTAGGATGGAGTCGACTTCGTCCACAATCGCGTAGTGCAGGCCGCGTTGGACTTTATCTTCCAGCGAAAACGCCATGTTGTCGCGAAGATAGTCAAAGCCAAACTCGTTGTTGGTGCCGTAGGTAATGTCGCACTGATAAGCATAGCGCTTCTCTTCGCCGGTTTGCCCTGCAAAGATAACGCCTACCGTTAGCCCTAAGAATTCATAAAGCGGGCGCATCCATTCCGCATCACGGCGGGCGAGGTAGTCATTCACCGTTACCACGTGAACGCCTTTACGGGTCAATGCGTTCAAGTAGACTGACAGCGTGGCGACTAGGGTTTTACCTTCACCGGTTTTCATTTCCGCGATACGGCCACGGTGCAGGGTCATACCACCGATCATCTGCACATCAAAGTGGCGCATGCCCATTACTCGCTTACTGGACTCACGAACGACAGCAAAGGCTTCTGGAAGCAGGCTATCCAGCGTCGCCCCATCGTCTAACCGCTGACGCAGCTCAGTGGTTTTCGCTTGAAGTTCCGCATCGCTTAGGCCCGCCAGGGTCTCTTCTAACGCATTAACGCTCTGCACGCTTTTATACATGCGCTTTACTTCACGGTCGTTTTTAGAGCCGACCACTTTACGTAACAAGTTATTAATCATGAAATTTCCAGATCATCGTGAGCGACCCATCCAGGTGCGCCCTTATATAAGGCAAATAGGCGTAATGTTAACCAATGCGTTGTTCGGCGGGCGGGCCACGAGGGGTCACTACATCGCTGGCAGCAACAAGTCGAAGCGTGATCAGCGGTAGTAATAGAGGACGGCTGCAAACGCTGGGCAATCGGCGCGTTTGGCGACTAGCCCAGCGACGAAGCGCACGGCGCTTCTTGGCAATCCAGTGCGATTGAGCCCGTAGCATCGCAGGCATCCAAAAGCAGATGCAGACATTGCGGCCACTGCTTCTCAATGCATCTGAAGGGTGTAAACTAGCGGGCAATAAGCAGCTCACCAACAGGCCAGCCAGCCACCAACGCGCTAAGCCATAGCGTCGTTGACGCCTTGGCGAAGCAGATACTATCTCTGACGTTGATGACATGCTGTGGACTGGCTCCCGAGCGTGTTAGGCTCTTTTCATTGGCGGTCAATCACAGGCGCTGTTTGTATTCGCCAGTACGACGTCACTAGCAACACCCTAGGAATTAAGTTGATGAGTATAAAGGTTAAGCGTTCTCGCGCACAGCCCATTGCCCAACTGCTGACCAAGTCTGGCGGCGTTGGACAGCTAATGCGCCAATCACGCTTAATTGATCAAGCGCAACGCCACCTTCGCGCCCATTTGCCTGAAGAGATGCGCGAGCACATTTTCGTCGGCGGCTTCAGCAACGGACGCCTTACGCTGATCAGCGGACAAGCCAGCTGGTTAACGTGGCTACGCTACGAGCAGTCGCAGCTACTGTCACTGCTTCACCAATTACCGGGCTTTGAAGGCGTGACAGGGTTTACGCTCAAAGTTCGTCCAGTGCGCCCGATCGAGTCACCTAAGCGTTACACGCGCACACTGTCAGATGATGCTGGCAAGACCCTGGCCGAATGCGCCAAAGACACCGACAACCCCGCGTTAAAAAACGCCCTGGAGCGGCTTGCTTCTCACGCGCGCTCTACAGAACCAAAACCTTAGCAACGCGACCCCTTAAACGCATAAAGCACCGCCTTAGCGATGCTTTATAAAGTGGGGGGCCGTTTCGTTATGCCAACTCAACTCCCCCCAACATTTTGCCTTATGCCTCATTACGCCATGACAGGAGCGGCATAGGAAATAGGCGCCACTGCTTTCTCTTCTTCAAACGTAACGATTTCATACGAATCGGGCTGCGCCATCAGCTCCCGGCAAAGCTGGTTATTCAGCGCATGGCCGGATTTAACACCTCGGAACTCGCCAATCAGGCTGTAACCAAGCTGATAAAGGTCACCAATGGCGTCTAGCACTTTATGTTTGACGAATTCGTCTTCGTAGCGCAGGCCGCCTTCGTTCACAATACGGTAGTCATCCACCACAATGGCGTTTTCTAAGCTACCGCCCAGCGCCAGATTGTTCGAGCGAAGGTACTCTAAATCGCGCATAAAACCGAAGGTTCGTGCACGAGAGACTTCTTTCACGAACGATGTGGTTGAGAAATCGATCAGCGCCGTTTGCTTCTGCTGTTCAAAGACCGGGTGGTCGAAGTCGATAGCAAATGACACCTTGAAGCCTTGGTGAGGCAAAAAGGTAGCCTCTTTATCACCATCGGTAACGCTAACCCGACGCTTAATGCGGATAAATTTCTTCGCTGCCTCCTGCTCTAAAATGCCCGCTGACTGAATCAGAAACACAAAGGGGCTGGCACTGCCGTCCATAATTGGCACTTCGGGCGCACTGATATCGACGTAGGCGTTATCAATCCCCAAACCGGCAAAGGCTGACATCAAGTGCTCAACGGTCGCGACTTTAACGCCTTCATGGCAGAGCGCTGTGCATAGCATGGTGTCTTCCACCAATTCGGCACGGGCAGGCACGTGTACCACTGGGTCCAGATCGGTTCTGACAAACACAATGCCGGTGTTGGCCGGCGCCGGGCGCAAAGCCATGTGGACTTTTTTGCCAGAGTGCAGACCCACTCCAGTGGCGCGGATGACGTTTTGTAATGTGCGTTGTCTGATCATGGGTAGTGGTCAAGCTCTGATGACGGCGGCTCGTAGCCTAACGCTACAGAGTCCGCAGGGGGAAAGAAAGTTATCAAACAGTGTTCACTTTAACAGCAAACGAGCGTTTTAACCAATAAAACTCTCGTTTGCTGCCTCAATGAGCCTGATAGCGCGGTTTAATCCGCCTGGCGGCGCAAAAATGCGGGGATATCGAGATAGTCATCAGCATCCGCTGAACGACGTTTTTCTGGACGCGGCTTTGGCGCTGCTTCCGGCGCTTCTGCGCGTGCAGCGGCCTGCTGACGCATGACCGTCGGCTGCTGCAGCTTGCGGTAGTCGGAAGAGGAGGTATCTGCCGCAGAGCGACGCGCAGGTTCGCGAGCCGCTGCTTTTGACTTGCTGCCATCTAGCCCTGCTGCCACTACCGTCACACGCAGCTCGTCGGACATTTCCATATCGATTGAAGTACCGACCACAATCGTCGCTTCTTGAGAGGCGAACTCTTGTACCGTCGCCCCCACATCGTTGAATTCACCAATGGAGAGATCCGGCCCAGCCGTGATATTGACCAGGATACCGCGAGCGCCATGTAGATCGATATCTTCCAGCAGCGGGCTGCGGATGGCTTTTTCTGCCGCCTCACGGGCACGGTTCTCACCCGTCGCGCCGCCTGTACCCATCATCGCCATGCCCATTTCGGACATCACGGTGCGTACGTCAGCAAAGTCGACGTTGATGATACCTGGGCTGGTGATCAGCTCTGCGATGCCCTGTACCGCGCCTAGAAGCACATCGTTAGCTGCGCTAAAAGCCGTCAATAGCGTAGCATTCTTGCCCAGCACCGATAGCAGCTTTTCATTGGGAATAGTGATCAAGGAATCAACGTGCTCAGAGAGCTCTTTCATGCCCTCTTCCGCAGCGCGCATACGCTTGGGCCCTTCAAACGGGAACGGACGCGTAACGACCGCAACAGTCAGAATACCCAACTCCTTAGCCACCTGAGCTACCACCGGGGCGCCGCCCGTGCCTGTACCACCACCCATACCGGCAGTAATAAAGACCATATCGGCGCCGTTTAACAGCTCAGCAATGCGCTCGCGATCTTCCAGCGCGGCTTGACGACCCACCTCTGGGTTAGCGCCAGCACCAAGACCCTTGGTGATTTCGCCACCTAGCTGCAGCACCGTTTTTGCGGATACACGTTTAAGTGCCTGAGCATCCGTATTGGCGCAGATAAATTCAACGCCTTCGATATTGCTCTCGACCATGTGGTTGACAGCATTACCGCCGCCGCCGCCAACACCGACTACTTTGATGACCGCACTGCTCGAGGGTGCGTTATCTACCAATTCGAACATAAGCCCCGTCTCCTGAACCGCGCTTGCGGCCCTATCAGAAATTTCCTTTGAACCAGCCTTTGATTCTTGCCAGCGCCGAATGGCCATCCTTGATATCACGCCGGGCTAACTCATTACGTCCTTTATGGGCCGCAACGACTCCCCCGTGGCTTTCTAGGCCTTGCCCATGACGAGTTTCCTGCAGTGCATAATGCAGTAAACCAACGCCGGTCGCATAGATAGGGTTGCGAACCACATCTGCCAAGCCTCTGACATTTTGCGGGCAGGCAATACGAACCGGCATATGGAAAATTTCTTCCGCCAGTTCGCTTACACCTTCCATGCGCGAGGTGCCGCCGGTGAGCACCACACCCGCAGCCACCATATCTTCATAGCCACTGCGACGTAATTCGTCTCTTACTAACGTAAAGAGTTCCTCGTAACGAGGTTCGACCACTTCCGCTAGCGCCTGACGCGATAGATCTCTGGCTGGGCGATCACCCACGCTAGGCACTTTAATCATCTCATCGCTTGCAGCAAGCTGGGTTAATGCGCAAGCGTATTTCACCTTGATTTCTTCAGCGTGCTGGGTCGGCGTTCGCAGTGCCATCGCGATGTCATTGGTGACTTGGTCACCTGCAATGGGGATCACCGCTGTATGGCGAATGGCACCTTCTGTGAAAATCGCCATATCGGTGGTACCACCACCGATATCCACCATACATACCCCGAGCTCACGCTCATCTTCAGTCAGCACAGCCATACTAGAGGCCAACTGTTCCAAAATAATGGCATCCACATCTAAACCGCAGCGCCGTACACACTTTTCAATGTTTTGCACAGCATTCTGGGCCGCCGTTACTAAGTGCACTTGTGCTTCAAGTCTTACCCCTGACATCCCCAGCGGCTCACGGATGCCGCCTTGGGTATCAATGGAAAACTCTTGAGGTAATACATGTAACACTCGCTGGCCTTCTGAAATCGCTCGTGCGCGGGCCGAGTCGATCACCCGTTCAATGTCTGAAGGTGTTACTTCACGCTCCTTAATCGCGACAACGCCGTCGGAATTCATGGAGCTAATATGGCTACCCGCCACGCCCACATAAACCGAGTGGATGTCGCATCCTGCCATCAGTTCGGCTTCTTCCACCGCACGCTGAATGGACAGAACCGTTGACTCAATATTAATCACAACGCCGCGCTTCATACCGCGCGAGGGGTGGGAACCGATACCGGCAATCTCAATCCCCCCATCATCGGTGGGTTGACCGACTATCGCGACGACCTTGGACGTTCCGATGTCCAGCCCGACAACCATATTGGATGCGTTGGGTGAGCCTGCCATGAGTCGGTAAATCTCCTTGCCGTCATTTTAATAGGGTAGGTATTGCCAATTGACATTAAAACACCAACGCAATAACCAATTTGCGTTTAATAACTTTAACTAGAACACTATCTAACCAAGCTAACCGCTGACAGGATAATAAAACTCATCCACATCACCGCTGGGGACATAGTATAGAAACAATAGTCGTAATACGACTAGCGCACACCCACGATAATTGGACTGGATAGCAATTTAAACCCCATTCATAGGTTTTTCGGCGTTGGCAACCACTCACATTTACCTACTTTTTGCACATTGCCACGAGCGGTTACTCATTGACCTCTTGCTGTTCACGCTCTTGAAAATCCGTTTCACCATGCCAAGCCACCGCAACACCATTAGGATAGCGTAAATCAATATAGCGGATATGCTCACTAAAGCTTGCAAGCTCGCGCTGCCAAGAAGCAGATAACCTTGCCAAACGCTCTCCATGCTGACGTCTACCTAGCATGACCCAGGCCCCGTCTCCCAGCTGTAAGCGCCAAGCACCGCGAGGCTCTAAGCGTAGCTGAGAAAGCGATAGCGACAAACTGGCAAAATGGGGAGTCAACCGCTGGTAATACGCCAACACCTCTTCACTGTTGCCCGCTGGCCCTGAGAGGTCGGGCAACCCTTCAGGTGCATCTAACGGCGCAAATGCAAACGGCTCCCCTTCAGGATTAAGCAGGAAATCATCGTTCCAACGCGCTACAGGCACCTGCTCCACTAGCTCAAACACCAAAGCGTTAGGCCACTCGCGGGAAATTCGCACTTCATTCAGCCAGCCAATACGTAGCGCACGCTGGCGTAGCTCGCCTAGATCTGCCGATAGCCACGTTGCATCCTGCACAAGCGGCGCTAACTGCGTACGCAGGTAATCAGCACTAACGTACTCCCATTCGCCACGAATCGACACGCGCTCAATGGGACGATCAAGCCATAGCCACAGTGCACGGCCGCCCGCACCTAGTAGCAGCGCCAGCAGCACAACGCCCAGCCATGCGTTGCGTTTTTTCATAACGCTCCTATTGTCCAGCTACTCATTACGGCATGCTCGGCTGAACGGCGGTCTGTAAAATACGCATGACCAACTGATCAAAGTCGATCCCGGCGTAGGCGGCTGCCTGCGGCACTAGGCTGTGGTCAGTCATGCCGGGCACGGTGTTAACCTCTATCAGCCAACACTTACCAGCTGCGTCACGCATTACATCAATACGCCCCCACCCTTCGCCACCTACCGCTAAAAAGGCCTCTTTACATAGTGCTGCCAGCGCTTGCTCATCCTGCTCAGACAAACCACAGGGCAGATGGTACTGCGTGGTGTTAGCAATGTACTTGGCTTCGTAGTCATAGAATCCACCCGGCACTTCAACGCGAATAGCGGGCAGCACGTCATCACCCAAGAGCGCGACCGTGTATTCATCCCCGATAATAAACCGCTCAGCCATTACCCGCGCATCAAACTTTGCGGCAGCCGTGTAGGCGGCTTTTAATTCATCCCGGCTTTTGACAATACTGATGCCCAAGGTGGAGCCTTCATGGACTGGCTTGACCATCATAGGCAGCCCAAGCTGGTTTACTACGGCCGCCCAATCAGCGTTTTCACTTAGCATGATGCTTTCAGGGGTAGGCAAGCCAACGGCCTGCCACACCTGTTTAGTGCGCTGTTTATCCATGCCCAATGCAGATGCCAGTACGCCGCTGCCGGTATAGGGCACGCCGAGCAGCTCTAACGCGCCCTGAAACGTGCCGTCTTCTCCACCACGCCCATGTAGCGCCACAAACACGGCGCTAGGCGCCAGACGCTCAAGCCCTGCTAGACCACCCTCTTTAGGGTCGTAGCCGAGCGCATCCACACCTTGACGTTTTAAAGCGGCAAGAATAGCGGCGCCGCTTTTCAGGGAAACATCCCGCTCAGCCGATGTGCCACCGTAAACCACTACGACGCGGTCTAGAGAACCGGTTTGCCCGCTGTTCATAGCGCCACCTCATCCATCTCAAGTTTTGCCTGAGCAAGGCGCAGCGAAATACCGCCAACGTCGCCGGCCCCTTGAGTAATCAAAATATCTCCAGGCCGTAGCACATTATTCAACAAGGCAGGCAGCTCCTGCTTGTGCTCGACAAACAGCGGATCGACTTCACCACGCTGTCGAATAGAGCCCGCCAGCGTTTTCCCTTCGGCTCCCGGCAGCACGGCCTCACCTGCGCTGTATACATCCAGTAGCACCAGGGTATCCACCTGAGAAAGCACACGCACAAAATCCTCAAAAAGATCCCGCGTACGGCTGTAACGGTGGGGTTGGTAAAGCATCACAAGGCGTCGATCAGGCCAACCTGCTCGCACTGCCTGGATTACCATATCGACTTCACGAGGATGGTGACCGTAGTCATCCACTAGCATGATATCGCCACCGCCGGAAGGTGCTGGAAAGTGTCCATGCACTTGAAAGCGTCGCCCTACCCCGGCGAACCCAGTTAGCCCACGCTGGATCGCATCATCACTTACGCCTGCGTCAGTGGCCACAACGATAGCCGCCATCGCATTGAGGGCGTTATGACGACCCGGCATAGCGAGCCGAATGGCCAGCGGTGCCGCATCACCAGGGCGCAGAGCGGTAAACGAGACTTCTCCCGCCTGTTGAGAAAAATCAACGATGCGGTAGTCGGCATCTTCATCAAAGCCGTAAGTGACAAACTGGCGTTTAACTTGGTCACACAGCCCACGCACATGAGGATCGTCAATACACAACACCGCAAGACCATAAAACGGTAGATTGTGCAAAAATTCGATGAAAGTGCTTTTCAGGCGCTCAAAATCGCCGCCATAAGTCGCCATGTGGTCAGCATCGATATTGGTAACAATCGATACCATGGGCTGAAGGTGAAGGAACGAGGCATCGGATTCATCAGCTTCAGCGACTAAGTAATCACCTTCACCTAAACGAGCATTGGCGCCTGCACTCGTCAGTTTTCCGCCAATCACAAAAGTAGGGTCCAGGCCACCCTCGGCCAATAGTGTTGCTGTCAAGCTAGTGGTGGTTGTTTTACCGTGAGTCCCCGCGACGGCAATACCGTGACGGAAGCGCATCAGTTCTGCCAGCATTTCGGCACGGCGCACTACCGGCACGCGGTGCTCATGTGCCCAGCGTATTTCAGGGTTGGTTTCATCGATTGCGCTGGAGACAACAACCACATCGGCCCCCTGCACATGCTCTTCAGCATGACCAATGGCCACGCTTACTCCGCAATGGCGCAGCCGTTCAACCACGGCGGAGGCTTTCATGTCGCTACCGCTAACTTGGTAGCCCTGGTTGGCTAATACTTCGGCAATACCGCACATGCCTGCACCACCGATACCTACAAAATGCAGCCGCTTAATACGACGCATACCGGGGCCAGTTGGGCGAGCCCCCTGCGGCGACATGTTAGTCACTGAATCGGTCACGCAGTTTCTCCTTGCTTCACTAATCCCAAACAGCCTGCTGCAAGACGCTCGGTGGCATCTAAATAAGCGGCTTGGCGCGCTTTAGACGCCATTTCCGCCAGCCTGTCGGGATGAAGTAATTCGTCTAATAATTGAGTTAAGCGCTCAGGCGTGAGGGCTGATTGGATGACACACTGAGCCGCTCCCGCCTTCACCAGCACATCAGCATTGACTCGCTGATGGTCATCTACTGCAAATGGAAATGGCACTAACAGCGCAGGCTTTGCCGCTGCAGCCAACTCGGCAACCGTTAACGCACCAGCGCGGCAAACCACAAGATCCGCCCATGAGTAGGCGGCCGCCATATCATCGATAAAGGGGCTAACATCGGCCACAATGCCAAGTTCTGTATATGCCTGGGCGGTGGCTACGTCGCGCTCTTTACCGGCTTGATGGCGCACATCCGGGCGCCGCTCTGGTGGTAGCGCGGCAAGCGCTGGCGGCAGGCGCTCATTTAGTGCTACAGCACCGAGCGAGCCACCCACAACCAGCAGCCTAAGCGGCCTATTAGACATCTCAGCCACCTGCTTAGGGCTCTCGCCTAGCGCCGCAATCTCTTCACGCACGGGGTTACCAATAACTACTGCACGACTGCCAAACGCATCCTCAAAGGCGGCGTAAGTACGCGTCGCCAAGCGCGAAAGCACTTTATTAGTGAGGCCTGCGACGGCATTCTGTTCATGAATGACCAGCGGCACACCCGACAGCCGCGCCGCCAGCCCACCCGGGCCACTGGCAAAGCCCCCCAGGCCGACCACAACATCAGGTTTAAAGCGTTTAATGATGCGTCGCGCCTGCATCACCGCTCGGGAAAGATTGATGGGCGCTTTGCACCAGCCTGCCAGCCCTTTGCCCCTCAGCCCTTCAATGGCAATCGTGTGTAGCATAATACCAGCATTAGGCACTAGCCGATTTTCGATACCACGCGGGCTTCCCAGCCATTCAACGTCGACACCCTTGGCCTGTAAAGCATGCGCCAAAGAGAGCGCAGGAATAACGTGCCCACCGGTTCCCCCGGCCATAATCAATATCCGTCGACGCGAGTTCGTCGCCACAAACGACTCCTTGAATAATTACGATAAACGCGGTTCTCGGCGTGCTCGGTAGGGGGTAGGCGTACGCCGGGGGCGGTGCCGAGTCTCAGCATCCACACGCAGCAGTAGCCCAATCATCATGCCCGTCACCAACAGACTTGAGCCGCCATAGCTGATTAGCGGCAGAGTAAGCCCTTTTGTGGGCAGCAACCCAGAGCTTACGGCCATGTTAATTAACGCCTGAGCCGCCACAATAAATCCAATGCCGTAGCTAACGTAGGCGCCAAACAGATGCCCTGCCAGCTCCGCGCGGCGGCCGACCCACATGGCGCGTACAATAAATAGAGTAAACAGTAGCACCACTAAAATGGCACCAATCATCCCTAGCTCTTCGGCCACTACGGCAAAAATAAAGTCGGTGTGGGCTTCCGGCAGGTAGTGAAGCTTTTGAACGCTATTGCCAAGACCGGTACCTGTTACATGCCCACGACCAAACGCAATCAACGCCTGGGTTAACTGATAGCCGGTGGCAAATTGATCGGCCCAGGGGTCAAGAAAGCTTGTCCAGCGGGCCAAGCGGTAGGGCTCCATTACTACCATCATCACCGCCCCAACCCCCAGCACGCTTCCACTGCCGAGCAGTAAGGTCAGCGAGGCTCCGCTCATCATTAACATGCCAATGACACATACGGTGTAAACCACCATGCCACCGAAATCTGGAGCTAAGAACAGCAGGCTCGCGGGCACGGCAAGCACGGCCAATGGCCGCCACATGGTAAACGCCCGCCGCCGCAGCTCGTAGGTAAAGCGCGACATAAATGCCGCCATGTAAAAAATAAGGCCCACTTTCGCCAGTTCCGACACCTGCAAACTCGGCAGCGGCCCAGGCAGTGAAATCCAACGCTTACTGCCGTTCACCTCTTGGCCAATAACTAGCACCACCACCAGCATAAAAATGCTGACGAGTAGAATAAGCGCTGCGTTCTGCCGCCACAGCTCCAAAGGCACGCATAACATAAATAAGCAGGCAACAATGGCTAATAATAGAAAGATGCCGTGCTGACGGGAGTAGTGGTAGCTGTTTTCCAGTAGCCCCACCGACGCAGAGCTGACCATAATCCAGCCAAGCCCCGCCAACGCCACCACCGCAACAATCAGCCAGATATCACAAGGCAGGTGCTGGGTCGTTAAGGCAGCGCGCAGGCGCTGTACTCTACTGAGAGATTCATCGCTCATGGCGTCAACTCGCTGCGTTTGTGCTCAACCCAGTGACGAAAGGCGTCACCTCGTGCCTGATAGTTGGCGAATTGATCCAAACTGGCACAGGCGGGTGACAGCAGCACGCAATCACCGGGTTTGGCCATGGCGAAAGCAACCTCCATGGCTTGCGTTAAGTGTTCTACACGCTCAACCGGAATCGCCTCATTAAGCGCTTCGGCAAGGCGCGGCGCATCGGCCCCAAACACAATAGCAGTGCGAGCGCTATTCGCTAGCGGCGCAGCCAACGGAGAAAAATCCGCCCCCTTGCCAACGCCGCCTGCCAAAAGAAGCAGCTTTCCTTGCAGGGTGGCGCCAATCCCGTTGATGGCAGCCAGCGTCGCGCCCACATTGGTTCCTTTGGAATCATTGACCCAGCGAACGCCGTTTAGCTCGGCAATGGTTTCACTGCGGTGCGGCAAGCCTACAAACGCTTTTAGGGCACCGCACATACTGGCTTTATCAAAGCCTAATGCGCGCCCCATCGCCAGCGCCGCTAACGCATTGGCGTAATTATGCTGCCCAGTTATACGCAGCTCATCGGCTAACAGCCATGGCGTTTTGCCCTGCATTAGCCACCAATGGCCCTGTTGCTCGACCAGTCCCCACGCAGCATCACGGGGAGTATGTACCCCAAAGTGTTCGATATGCTCTAGCGGCTGATCCGGCCATGTTTGCGGATCGTCAGCATTCACCACGGCGTGCTCTGCGCCGATAAAAATACGCTGCTTGGCCTGTCGGTAGCCCTCTAGATCGCCGTGGCGATCTAGATGGTCATCGCAGAGATTTAAGAAGGCCGCCGAGGCCGCGCCTAAAGAGGGCGTGGTTTCCAACTGAAAGCTGGATAGCTCTAGGATGTATAGGTCGGCGTCTGGCTGTTGCGCCAGAAGATCAAGCGCGGGCGTACCTAGATTGCCGCCCACAGCGGCATTAATGCCAGATGCAGCAGCCATCTCGCCAAGTAGCGTCGTCACTGTGGACTTAGCATTGGAGCCCGTAATGGCCGCAATGGGTGCTTTCACGGCACGTTTGAACAGCGCGATTTCGCCTACCAGCATGGGCTCGCCAGTGGCAGGGTTATGGCGCTCAAGCAGCCCCTCCAAACCAGCCGTGCGAGGATCTACACCTGGGCTAATCACGACCTCGTAGGCCTGACAAAAATCTACAGCAGCCAGAGAGCCACAATGCACCTGAACATCCGGGTACGTTTGGCGAAAAGCCTCCACCCCTGGCGGCGCTTCACGGGTGTCAGCCACCATAAACGGCCTACCCAGCTGGGTAAGGTGGCGGCAAATCGCCTGACCAGAGAGCCCTAGCCCAACGACTACCGTAAATCCGTTTGGTACCTGCACCATGTGGCTCCTTCTGCCATACGCCAAAGGCGGCCTGTGCGCCGCCTACTGTTTCTTTGATTAACGAACTTTGAGCGTGGCCAAGCCTAGCAGCACAAGTACCACGGTAATAATCCAGAAGCGCACGATAACCCGCGGCTCTGGCCACCCTTTCAGCTCGTAGTGGTGATGTAGCGGTGCCATGCGGAAGATGCGGCGTCCAGTTAGTTTGTAGGAGCCTACCTGGAGGATCACCGAGACGGTTTCCAGTACAAAAATACCGCCCATGATAAAGAGCACGATCTCTTGACGGACAATGACCGCGACTACCCCTAACGCAGCCCCTAGGGCAAGGGCACCTACGTCGCCCATAAATACCTGGGCGGGATAGGTGTTAAACCATAAAAAGCCAAGACCGGCACCCGCGATGGTGGCACAAAATACTGCTAACTCGCCGGTGCCGTGGATAAAAGGGATATGCAGGTAGTTGGCAAACACCGCATTACCGCTGGCATAAGCAAATACAGAGAGCCCCATCGCCACCAGCACAGTGGGCATAATCGCCAAGCCATCCAAACCGTCGGTAAGGTTGACGGCGTTGGAGCTGCCGACGATGACGAAGTAGCTCAATACGATGTAGAACAAGCCCAACGACAGCGCAACGTCCTTGAACAGCGGAATGAGCAGACTGGTTTCGGCGGGCGTGGTGGCCGTGGCGTACAGAATGATGGCGGCTCCCAGGCCGACCACCGACTGCCAGAAATATTTCCAACGTGCAGGCAGGCCTCGTGGGTTCTTTTCAACCACTTTACGATAATCGTCGACCCACCCGATGGCGCCAAAGCCCAGCGTCACCAGCAGCACGATCCAGACGTAATAGTTGGTCAGGTCACCCCACAGCAAGGTGCTGATCGCAATCGCCAGCAGGATCATGGCGCCGCCCATGGTCGGCGTACCTGCTTTGGAAAGATGCGACTGTGGGCCGTCGTCGCGAACGGCCTGGCCAATCTGCCCTTCGACCAGGCGACGTATCACCCAGGGCCCCAGCCAAAGGCACAGCATCAGCGCGGTGAGCGCGGCGAGAATGACGCGCAGCGTCAAATAATTGAACACCTGAAACGCAGTTTGGAATTGAGCTAAAAAATTCGCCAAGTGAAGTAACATGAACGGCGCTTACCTTGTTTCATCCGCACGCAGCGCAGCAATGACCGTTTCCATGCCTGCACTACGTGACCCTTTCACCAGCAGAGTGGTGTTAGGCGGAAGAGTATTAAGAACATGACGCACAAGCGTCTCGTGGTCGTCAAAGTGTTGCCCGCGACCAAAGGCACTTGAGGCCGCGCGCGCCGCCTCGCCAAACGTTAATAGCGTATCGATACCTAACGACGCGGCGTAGCGGCCAATCTCTGCATGTAAAGCTTGGGACTCGCTGCCCAACTCACCCATTGCCCCGAGTGCACACCAGCGTGGCGCTGGGAAGCTAGCGAGCGCATCCAAAGCAGCTTTAACCGCCCCTGGATTTGCATTGTAAGTGTCATCCAACAACGTTGCATTGCGTAACCCCGGCACCACGCTTAGCCGCCCCGAAAGCGAGGTTAAACAGCTTAATCCTGTCACGACGTGCTCTGGCGTTACTCCTAGCGCTAGCGCTGCTGCCGATGCGGCCAGGGCATTACTGACATTATGTTTGCCGATAAGCGGCAACTGCACTTCACCCATGATTTGGCCGTGCGCAACAAGCGTGAAAGCATACCGCCCCTGGGGGTCGCAGGAAAGTGCCCTCGCGTGAACGTCCGCATCGTCATGTAAGCCATAGCTTACAATTTGCCGAGGGGCAGCACAGGCGGCCCAAAAAGCGTAGTAGCGGTCATCCCTATTAATGACGGCAGTACCATGACCGCTAAGACCCGAGAAAATTTCACTCTTCGCCTGAGCAATTTGGCCCATGCCGCCAAACTCGCCCACATGAGCGCCAGTCACGTTAGTGATAATAGCGACCTGCGGTGCAGTGAGCTGGCTAGTCCAGGCGATCTCGCCTAAATGATTAGCGCCTAGCTCAATAACGCCCGCTTGATGTTCGCTCGATAAGCGCAGCAGGGTTAACGGCGCACCAATATCGTTATTCAAGTTGCCTGCTGTCGCCAGCACGCAACCTAGCGGTGCTAACAGCGCAGCAGTCATTTCTTTTACCGTGGTTTTACCGCTATTACCCGTCACCGCCACCAGCGGCAGGATAAAGCGCTGACGCCAAGCCCGCGCGACCAGCCCAAGTCCTAACCGCGTATCGGCGCACACCAACTGAGGTAGAGCGCTATCCACCTCACGCTCTACCAGGGCTGCTGCGGCCCCTTGCTCTTTGGCATGCTCTACAAACTCATGGCCATCAAAGCGCGGCCCTTTTAGCGCGATAAATAGACAGCCCGGCACAATTTTACGCGTGTCGGTCACTACCGCTGAAATGGGCAAGTTGGCGCTCTCAGCCGAGATATCGCAGCCAAGGGCGGCGGCTACTTCTACCAACGCCCACATTAGGGGGTTCCCCGTGTGGCAAGGGCGTGGAGCACCTGCTCGACATCTTGATAAGGGTGGCGAACTCCGTCTATCTCTTGATAGGTTTCATGACCTTTTCCTGCAACGAGAATCACATCGTCAGGAGCGGCTTGATGAACCGCGTAAAGAATGGCTTGTCGGCGGTCACCTCTATCATCTACTGGCACACTACCGGCAAAGCCTGCGTGGATTTGCTGACGAATCTGCTCGGCAGACTCACTGCGTGGGTTGTCATCGGTGACGACCACGTGATCAGCCAGTTGCTCTGCTACTTTCGCCATTTCAGCGCGCTTCCCTGTATCCCGCTCACCGCCGCAGCCAAACAGGCACCATAGCTTGCCTTGACTGCCCAAATGGGCACGCAAAGCACCCAACGCACTCTGCAGTGCATCTGGCGTGTGGGCATAATCTACCACCACGCTAGGGGCGTTATCACCACCGTAGCAGGCCATGCGCCCCGGCACAGGAGAAAGCACTGCTGCTGCTTCAAAGATCGCATCCAGCGGCTCACCTAATCCGTAAAGTACGGCCATGGCAAGTAGTACATTATCCAGGTTGAAACGCCCCACGAGCCCTAGCCGCAGGACTTTTTCGCCTTCTGGGGTGGCTATCAGCGCCTGCTGCCCAAGGGCATGGGGCTGCCAATCTAAAACGCGCAGCGTCACTGCCTCATCGGTACCTGTCGCTAGTACGCGTACATCGCTATCGCAGCCCGCCAGCATCAACTTAGCGAGAGGATCATCACCATTGACCACCGCAAGAGATAGCTCGGTGCGTCTAAACAGCTTGGCTTTAGCGGCCGCGTAAGCCGCCATACTGCCGTGATAATCCAAATGATCTCGCGTCAGATTGGTGAAGACCGCGACGTTGACATCGACTGCGTCCAAACGCTGCTGATCTAACGCATGAGAAGAGGCTTCAAGCGCAACGCGCTTAACGCCCTGACGCGCTAGCTCACCTAGTGTTGCTTGCAGTGCCAACGGGCCTGGCGTGGTTAGACCGCTCTCAAGCAGCTTACCTGGCCGACCCACGCCCAGCGTCCCAATCACACCCGCTTGGGTGCCTAACTGCTCACTTAGCTCGGCCACATAGTGAGTCACCGAACTTTTGCCGTTCGTTCCCGTAACAGCAATGACCTCCAGACCACGAGGAACATCAAATAGCGCTCGACCTAATTCGCCTAGGCGTAGCGAAAGATGGGGGAGAAATAACACCCGTTCCTCTAGCCCTATGTCGCTATCCTTGGTGTGAGCCAGCACCAGCGAGGCACCCTTGGCCAGCGCTTGTTCGATATATTCGCGTCCATCGCGCTGACTACCAGGCACGGCCACGAACACGTCTCCAGCGGCCAGGGCGCGAGAATCCGTTCTTAAACTGAGCTGCTGAGGCAGGTCAGGCAATGCTGGCAGCTTGGCGCTGGGCCATACGTGGTGCAACGCTTTCCATAACTGGTCTGGGCATATGGTCATGCCATCTCCTTAAACACTATTCGACCTCGTAGTCAGGCGGCACATCCAGTAGCCGCAACGCTTTACCGGTGACACTAGAGAACACCGGCGCTGCCACCGCTCCACCATAAAATTCGCCTGCTTTGGGATGGTCAATCATCACCACCGTCACGATACGCGGGTCCGAAATGGGCGCAATCCCCGCAAAGACACTGCGGTACGCATCGGTGGCGTAGCCTTGCTGGCCCGTTTTACGCACGGTGCCGGTTTTTCCGCCAACGCGATACCCTTCTACACGGGCACGTCGCCCACCTGTATAGGCGCCAACCGAGGTTTCTAAGATTTCTAGTAAGTCGTTGGCAACACTCGGCTCAATGGCCGGGATACCTTGGGGCGGCTCTGACAACCTTAACAGCGAAGGGGGTAAGCGTTCACCATTATTAGCCAACGCAGTATAAGCACTGGCTAGCTGAACGGCCGTTACCGATAAACCATAACCATAAGAGAGAGCTGCTCGCTCACTTCTAGACCACTGAATCCGAGCCGGCAGATTGCCCGTAGACTCCCCTGGGAAGCCTGTTCCGGGGCTTTGCCCCAGGCCGAGCTGGTTATACTTCTCCCAAATAGCCGTATCGCTTAGCTGCAGAGCCAAGCGAGACATGCCAATGTTAGAAGATTTTTCAAGAATACCCGCGAGATCCAGTTCACCGTAGTTACGGAAGTCTCGGATCGTAAATTGATCAAGCCTCATCCATCCAGGCGATGTATCTACCACAGCATCACGGCCAACAATACCGCTTTCAAGCACCGCTGCCATGGCTAACGGCTTCATGACCGAACCAGGCTCGAATACATCCACCAGCGCTTGATTACGCAAACCACGAGGATCTAAGCCCGCTCGGTTATTGGGGTTGTAAGACGGCAGATTGGCCATTGCCAGGACTTCACCTGTACGGGCATCCATCATGACCAAAACACCACCATCTGCTTGATGTTCAGCCACTGCAGCGCGCAATTCGCGATATGCCATGTACTGGATACGCTGATCAATCGCCAGGGTCAGCTCTCCGCCTGGCTGCGCTTCACGAATCACGCCCAGCTCTCGCACCAGCCGACCGCGCCGGTCTTTGATGACACGACGCTGCCCCGGGTGACCCGCTAGGTAGGGCTGATAAGCGAGCTCTAAGCCCTCCTGACCGACGTCGTCTACGTTGGTGACGCCGAGTATTTGGGCCGCCACCTCTCCAGCCGGGTAGTAGCGCTTGTATTCACGCTGTGGATAGACACCCGGCGTGCGCAGATCGAGGATGCGCTGCGCAGCGTCTGGGGTCATCTGTCGGCGCAAATACATGAATTCGCGGCTACTGTAGCGCGCCACCCGGGACTCGAAGTCATCCAGTGACATCCCCAGCGCCTGCGCCAGCATGACACGCTGGATGGCGTCTGTAGGCAACTCTTGAGGGTTCGCCCAAAGCGTCACGACCGGCGTGGATATTGCCAGTGGCTCGCCGTTACGGTCAGTGATCATTCCGCGGTGAGCAGGAATAGCTTCATGGCGCAGCGTGCGGGCATCACCCTGGCTCTGCAAAAATGGGCGATCAATCACCTGTAGCAGTGTAATTCGCCCAATCAAAATGGCAGAGGCGAGACCAACTGCTAACAAAATAAAGAAAAAGCGCCCACCAGCAAGCGGCGGCGCAATAGGATATTGGCGGGACTTCCCTCCCCGACCTTCACGCTTCATGGCCGAATCACCTCGACATCATTTACGTCAGGAATACGCATCTCTAGCCGTTCCGTGGCAATTTGTTCAATGCGGGCTGGCGTTGCCCAAGCCCCCTCTTCCAACAGCAGTTGGCCCCACTCGGTCTGGAGCTGGTTTTCTTCCTGCTCTAACCGCTGAAGCTCAGCAAACTGTACCCGCGTCATATGGGTGGTGGTCACTACTGCTAAGCCAGTCAATAAACAGGCAAAAAACAGCACAATCATGGTGATGGGCCACAGGCGAAGGCGCAGTTTAAACGGCCACTCCGCCCTCAGCGTGGAAGCCCAATGCTCTAGCCGCTCAATGCTCATTGTTAGCCTCGCTTACGGGCCGCCCGCATAACGGCACTACGCGCGCGGGGGTTAGCATCCACTTCCTCGTCGCTCGGGCGACTGCCTTTGCCCAATGCTTCAAGGCGACGATTCAACTGATCATCACGAATGGGCACACCCCGTGGCAAGTGGGTGTCACCGCGCACATGATGGCGGATAAACCGCTTCACACGGCGATCTTCCAAGGAGTGAAAGCTGATGACCACTAGATGACCGCCCGGCGCTAGCGCTTCAAGCGCTGCCTCTAAGGCGGCATCTAGCTGGTCAAGTTCCCCATTAAGATAAATACGCAGCCCCTGAAACGCTTTGGTCGCTGGGTGCCGACCTTTTTCCCATGCTGGGTGGGCGGCTTTCAGCACCTCCGCCAAATCCACCGTGTGGGTAAAAGGCTTCTCCACGCGTCGTTTCACCACGGCGTTAGCTAGGCGCTTGGCGTAGCGCTCCTCACCGTAGGTTTTAAAGACGTTGGCAATATCGGCTTCACTGGCTCGCGCCAAAAACTCGGCGGCACTTTCCCCTTGCGTGGGATCCATGCGCATATCTAGCGGGCCGTTGCGCATAAAGCTAAAACCGCGCACAGGATCATCAAGCTGCGGGGATGAGACGCCCACATCCAGCAAAACACCAGAGAGTTTGCCGTAGAGCCCCTGCTCTTTGGCAAATTCAGCCAAGTGAGCAAATTCACGCTGAGTAATGTGGAAACGGGAGTCTTCTATCTCAGCAGCGGCGGCAATGGCCTGAGGGTCGCGATCCATGGCCAACAAGCGACCCTGCTCGCTTAAGCGCGAAAGAATTAACCGGGAGTGACCGCCACGGCCAAAGGTACCATCTAGGTAGATACCTTCAGAATCATGGACCAGTGCATCTACCGCTCCTTCCAATAAAACGCTGGTATGACGAAAACGGGTGACCTGATCAGCGTCAGCAGAAGGCATGTTACTCTCACACATAATTTGGGAAGGCGTGCTTGGCACGCCTTTCATGGAAATGGGGAGTCGGCCGATAAGCCGGGTTCTGTCGTGGACAGTCATTCCTCTAGGCGCTGCGTCACCGCAGCGCTCAAGCAACCTACCCGAACCCAGCGCGGGCCACGCCGTTGGGTCCCTATTTGGTCTTGCTCCGAGTGGGGTTTACCATGCCACGCACTGTTGCCAGGCGCGCGGTGCGCTCTTACCGCACCCTTTCACCCTTACCGGCCCCTGAGGTTTATTTCAGGGACTTAGGCGGTCTACTCTCTGCTGCACTTTCCGTCGGCTTGCGCCGCCCAGGCGTTACCTGGCACTCTGCCCTATGGAGCCCGGACTTTCCTCCCCTAGCGGCCTTTGCGAGCACACTAGCGGCGACTGTCTGGCCAACTCCGGCGGCAAGCATACCAGCGCCCTGCGTTCGCCTCAATGCTGACCTTTCATTGCCTGCAACCGGGCGTACCACTCCTGCTTACGGCCACCCAGCATTCTGGCCGCAATCGAAGCCCCCTGTTTGACACCCACCCCCTCTGCCAGCAGGGCGGCTAACAGCTCATTGGCATTTATCGACTGTTCATCCCCCTGCACCGCCGGAGGGGCACCAGAAATAATTATTACAAACTCACCCCGGCTCTGGTTAGGATCTTCAGCGAGCTGATCACGAAGCGCTGCCGGTGATCCCTGAAGAAATGTTTCAAAGGTTTTGGTCAACTCTCGTGCCAGCACCACCGTGCGCTCAGTCATTTGCTCACATAGCGCCTCAAGCGTATGCACAATGCGGTGGGGCGACTCGTAAAATACCAACGTTTCTTCACGGCTCTGCCACTTCTCCAACGCTTGGCGGCGAGCGCTGGGCTTGGCAGGCAGAAAGCCCCCAAACGTAAAGCGGTCGGTGGGCAGCCCCGCTCCAGAAAGCGCGGTGACCAGCGCGCACGGCCCAGGCAGCGGAACAATGTGGCGCCCTCTGGCGCGTAGTTCCCGCACCAGCACGAAACCGGGATCGCAAATCAGCGGCGTACCGGCATCACTGATCAGTGCAATACTTTCACCAGCTGATAAATAACCATCGAGCGTATCGACCCGCTGGGCTTCATTGTGCTCATGCAGCGATATCATCGGCGTATTCACCCCTAAGTGGGCAAGCAGCCGCGCGCTATGTCGCGTATCTTCCGCCGCAATACGCGATACATCGGCTAATACCCGAGCAGCACGCGGCGTTAAGTCGTCCAAATTCCCAATTGGCGTGGCAACCACGTACAATGTACCCGGATGTTGGTGTGTCATCGTGACTCCCGATTTGTTAATGGTTTGCCCTGACGGTGCGCTATGCTTATGGAAAACCACGCTAACCTGCTGATAGACCGCGACAGCGCAAATGGAAACTAAGGAAGGATACATGAAACAGTCACTTCGTGGCCTGTTGGCCACTGCCTTCATGGCACTTCTCATCACCGGGTGCGCCATGCAACCGCCGAGCGTGGTTGACCGAGTACCCGACCAGGATGCCGGCCGCTTGCTCAGTCAAGCCGAACAGCAAGCCCCAGAGCAGGCCGCTCGCACACGTCTGGAAGCCGCCAATATTTTGGCCCGCCAGGGCCAGCGTGAAAACGCCTTTGATACCGCCAGCAGCATTGATGAAACGCTGCTTAACGACGCCGATCGCGTGCGCTGGGCCATGCTATTTTCAGAGCTTGCTCGCGGGTTAAACGACCCACGCGCCGTGTTGCGCGCAACACAAGTCTTGGACGATGAGCTACCTATGCAGGCAAATCAGCAGCAAACCCTTGCTGAGCGCCAACAGTGGGCACAGCAAACGCTTGATCAGCAGCCGGGGCAAGTTCAAGTCACCTTACCTGAACTTGAGGGCACCGAAATTCGCCGTATTGTGGTTGCACTACCGGAATCTGGCCCGCTAAGCAGCGTTGCCAATACACTTGCCACCGCCATACGCCGCCATAACGAGATTAGTGCTGACGGCGTTCAGTTAAGTTTTATCGATGCTGCCCAGTACTCGCTCGACGAACTGTATAGCCGCGCTCAGCAAATGAATGCCCAGCTAATGATTGGCCCGCTCGATAAGGATCAGGTGTCTCAGCTTGAGCAGCGTGACAGCGTACCCCTGCCTACACTAGCGCTGAACTATGGCAGCGGTGCCAACAACCAAGCACAACGTCTACTGCAGTACGGCTTATCTGCAGAAGGTGAAGCCCGGCAGGCAGCGCGCCGTGCTTATCAGGATGGCCAGCGCCAAATGTCGGTGATGGTGCCGGATAATGACTGGGGCCGCCGAGTTGGTGAAGCCTTCTGGAACGAGTTTCAGCGCCTGGGTGGCGAGGTGACGAATGCAGTGCGCTACAATCCGAGCAGCCCAGTTTCCAACGCTGTGCAAACCGCGCTGAATGTTAGCGGCGAGCGCGCCCGCCTTGGCAACATTGACGCCCTCTTCCTATTAGCGCTTCCCGATTACGCACGCCAGGTGCCGCCCACGCTGGATTATTACTACGCTCCTGACCTGCCCATCTACGCCACCTCGCACCTACATGAAGGCCGGCTGCAAACGCGCTTGGATCAGGATCTGAACGATGTGATGTTCATGGACATTCCCTGGCAAATTCCAGATGCTGCAGTAGGCGGAGAAGAGGTACTACCTTTCTACCCTACCTACCAGCAGTTGCGCGATGAGGCAGATGCCTCGATGTTCCGCTTGATGGCTATGGGTGTTGATGCTTATGAACTTGCTAAACGGATGTCGGACCTGTCCAGCCTAAACGGTTTAAACGGCAGCACTGGGACGTTATCGCTATCAAATGATGGCCGCATCCACCGCGAACTGCCCTGGGCCAAGTTTCAAAATGGCACACCGTCACCCATTTTAATTCCTGGCCTACTGGGTAATGAGCAATAATCCCCAAACTGCCCGTTATCGAGGTGCAGCCATTGAGCGGTTAGCCGCTCAATGGCTGCAGCAGCACGGCCTTCGCCTGGTCACCAACAATCACCATGTAAAAGGCGGAGAGCTTGATCTTGTGATGTATGACCAGGATATTTTGGTCTTTGTCGAGGTCAAACATCGCGCCACAACGCGCCATGGGCACCCCTTGGAAATGGTGAACGCGCAGAAGCGGCGTCGTTTAATTCGTGCGGCATCGCTCTATATTGCGCGACATAACCTCTCTTGCCCCTGCCGCTTTGATATCCTAGCCATTACAGGCACACCGCCCACTCTCGAGTTTCATTGGGAGCAAGCGGCTTTTGACGCTTATTAATACTCTTAACTAGGAAGCCCTGATGGACTTTCAATCCCGTATACTCAGCCATTTCAATGCCAGCATTGATACCAAAACCTATGCCAGCGAAGTACTGCCTCCTTTTATTGAAGTCGCCAGCCAAATGATGGTGCAGTGTCTGGTTAATGAAGGGAAAATTCTTGCGTGTGGTAACGGCGGCAGCGCCGGTGACAGTCAGCATTTTTCTTCTGAGTTACTGAACCGTTTTGAGCGTGAGCGCCCTAGCCTGCCTGCTTTAGCACTAACTACCGACACCTCGACCCTGACATCTATTGCTAATGACTATAGCTATAATGAGGTGTTCTCCAAGCAAATTCGCGCACTGGGCCAGCCAGGCGACGTACTGCTGGCTATTTCAACTAGCGGCAACTCCGCTAACGTTGTACAAGCGATCCAAGCGGCTCACGACCGCGACATGACCGTAGTAGCACTAACCGGGCGTGACGGCGGTAATATGGCCTCTTTACTGGGGCAAGACGACTGCGAGATCCGTGTTCCCGCCACCTCTACCGCACGCATCCAAGAAGTTCATTTACTCGTTATTCACTGCCTTTGTGATTTAATTGACGAACAGCTGTTTGGTGGCGCTGAGTAATAGCGCACGCCTTGCGAATAATTACTGATCAAGGAGTCATCCTCATGGCCCTGCACTTTTCATCCAAAACACTATTGGCTGCCACGCTCTGCGGCGTGATAGCACTAAGCGGTTGCGCCAACAATAGCGCCTCAAACCCCTCTAACTACGGCCAGCGTAGCAATGACGTAGAAGCTGTCGACGCCACGATTGAACGCGAAGTAGCGCGCGCGCTAGCTCGTGCCGATGCCCGCCTAGGCGATGCACGCATTCGCGCCCACAGCTATAACGGAACGCTGCTGCTAGTTGGACAGGTACCAAGCGAAGAGCTGAAAAACATGGCGGGTAACGTTGCATCGAACTTACGCGGCGTGGACAAAGTTCATAATGAGCTTACCGTCGCCGCCAACCTGCCCGCCACCCAGCGGCTAACAGATACGTGGCTGACCACCAATGTCATAAGCTACCTGGCAACGAATGACCGCATTGACTCTTCCAAACTGAAGGTCACCACGGAAAACGCCAGTGTCTATTTAATGGGCATGGTGACTCGGGAAGAGGCAGACCGCATTGTGAATGCAGCCTCCTCCGTAGGTGGCGTGCAACGCATTGTTAAGGTTTTTGACTACCTTGACTAACACCTAGATGCTAGAAAACAGCCTCGCCAAATAGTTGGCGAGGCTGTTTTGTATTTGGCTACCGAGACTGCTATCTGACTGATTACTTCACAACGCGCAGCGTCGGTTTTTTCTTGGGCTTGTCATCGCCAGACGCCTTATCAGACGACTGGCTGGACGCTTGCTCAGAGGTTGGCTCAGTGAGCGTCAGCTCAGGCTTTGCCGATTCTGTGTCAGTGCCTGCTTCTCCAGCTTCATCATCCTGCTCTTCAAACCCAGCAGCATCAAGCTCAGGCTCGTGACCGAACACCATACCCGCACCATTCTCACGGGCGTAGATAGCGATAAGCGCAGGCGTTGGGATCATCACCTGCATAGGCTGGCCACCAAATCGAGCATTAAAACCAATCGCCTGATTTTCCATAAACAGGTCACGCACCGCCGTCGGCGCTACATTGAGCACAATTTGCCCATTCTGAACAAATTGCCTTGGTACTTCCACCCCAGGCTGCGTGGCGTCAACCACGAGGTAGGGCGTTAATTCATTGTCTAACAGCCACTCATAGAGGGCTCGGGCGAGATAGGGACGGCTCGATTTCATAAGACTCCCTCCTCCTAACAAATATGGCCTCTTGCCCACAGAGCTAAGAGGCCGAATGAACTCAAGCGCGCATCTCTTTTTCACGCTCATTCAAAGATTCTTTAAACGCTTCGCGCTCAAATACCCGCGACATGTAACCTAACAGCGGCTTCACTTGCTTCTCGGGCAACTCAATATTCAGCTCAGGTAAACGCCACAGGATCGGTGCCAAACAGCAATCTACCAGCGTAAACTCTTCACTCATGAAGTAAGGCATATCTTCAAAGATGGGCGAAATGCCAATGAGACTTTCACGCAGCTCTTTACGTGCCTTATCGGCCTCTTTCTTACCACCGGTGCGAATCTGCTCTAACATCGGGCACCATTCGCGCTCAATGCGATGCATCCACAGACGGCTTTGAGCACGCGCTACAGGATAGACCGGCAGCAAGGGCGGATGAGGAAAACGCTCATCCAGATATTCCATCATTACCTTGGATTCATAAAGCACCAAGTCACGATCCAGCAGCGTCGGAACGCTGTTGTACGGATTGAGGTCTGCTAACTCTTCAGGCGGCTGCTCCTCAGCGACATCGACGATGTCGACCGCTACTCCTTTTTCAGCCAGAACAATGCGCACTCGATGACTGAAATGATCATCACTACCCGAGTAAAAGATCATTGACGACCGCTTGGCCACAACACCCATGAAAGCATCCTCGCATCAAAACAATTCTCGATAATAACATGCCAGCACCCTCTTATGGGAAGGTAGCCAACGATACATAATCACGCCGCAAACAAAAGGCGCACGGCTTTCGCCGTGCGCCTGAACCGCCTATCCTACTTTACTGATTAGTGGACGTCTCGCCAGTACTCACGCTTGAGTAGGTAAGCAATCACACCAAAAATAAAGATAAAGATAAGTACTTTAGGTGCCAGGGCTTGCGCCTGCAGCTTGGAAGGCTCACCCACGTAGGCCAGGAAGTTGGTCAGGTCATATACCGCTTCCTCGAACTCGGCTGGCTCCATCGCCCCTGGCTGAGTCACTTGCAGCACATCACAAGACTGATACTTACCTGATAGCGGGTCGGGAGACTGTCCCGCCACCGGCTGATCGGTTTCGGCACACACCAACTCCTGAACGCCTTGGAGAGGCTCCAGCACGTTAGGCATCGCCACCAAATCGAACACGGTGTTATTCACACCAGTGGGACGACTCGGGTCTTTGTAAAAGCCCAACAGGTAGGAGTAGATCCAGTCAGTGCCACGTAGGCGCGCTTCCAGCGTCAGGTCGGGCGGCGGAGCGCCAAACCAAGACTCTGCATCGCCACGATCCATCGCAATGTGCATCTGGTCGTTGAACGCTAAGTCTGAGGAGAAGATTAAGTTCTCTTCTACCAGATCCTGGGGGATACCCAGATCATCAGCCGCGCGCGCAAAGCGCTGGTGCTCAAGCGAGTGACAGCCCATGCAGTAATTAACATAGAGCTTCATGCCATTTTGCAGAGACGCCTGATCCTGTAGGTCAGGCTCCATGCTGTGAGGCACACTTGCGCCACCAGCCGCCATCGCGGTTACCGGCACGATTGCGAAGAGCAGTGCTAATAGTTGCTTTTTCATTAGCCAGTCACCCTTTCCGGAACGGGTTTAGTCTTCTCCAGCTTGGTGTAGAGCGGCATCAGCAGGAAGAAGGCGAAGTAAATGGCTGTACACACTTGCGCCAAGATGGTGCGACCTGTTGTGGACGGCAGCACACCTAGAATACCAAGAATTACAAAGCTGATGCAGAACAGCAGCAGCATAACTTTGGACATCCAGCCTTTGTAACGCATAGAGCGCACAGGGCTACGGTCAAGCCACGGTAGCACGAACAGCACAGCAATCGCCGCGCCCATGCAGACAACACCCAGGAACTTAGCGTCAAGACCAAACAGCGAGAAGGTAATCGCACGCAGAATGGCGTAGAACGGCGTGAAGTACCAAACCGGTGCAATGTGGTCAGGCGTTTTCAGCGGGTTAGCCGGTTCAAAGTTCGGCCGCTCGATGAAGTAGCCCCCCCCTTCCGGGAAGTAGAACACCACGACACTGAAGACAAACAAGAACACCGCAATACCCACCAAGTCCTTCACGGTGTAGTACGGGTGGAAAGCGATGCCGTCGAGCGGCTTACCGGTCTCGTCTTTCTTCTGCTTGATTTCGATACCATCAGGGTTGTTAGAACCCACTTCATGCAGAGCAATGATGTGAAGCACGACTAATGCCAAAATCACGATGGGCAACGCAACGACGTGAAGCGCAAAGAAACGGTTCAACGTGATGCCTGAAATTAGGAAATCACCGCGCACCCACTGCGCTAGATCAGGGCCAATACCCGGGATGGCCGAGAACAGCGAGATAATGACCTGCGCCCCCCAGTAAGACATCTGACCCCATGGAAGCAGATAGCCCATGAAGGCTTCGGCCATCAGCAGAAGATAGATGGCCATACCAAAAATCCACACCAGCTCACGTGGCGCTTTGTAGGAACCATAAAGCAACCCGCGGAACATATGCAGATAGATGACCACGAAGAAGGCGGATGCCCCCGTCGTATGCATGTAGCGAATCAACCAGCCCCACTCGACATCACGCATGATGTACTCGACGGAGGCAAACGCACCTTCGGCAGAGGGATTGAAACTCATGGTCAACCAAACGCCGGTCAGGATTTGGTTGACCAGCACCAGTAGTGCCAGCACACCAAAAATGTAGAAGAAGTTAAAGTTCTTCGGCGCGTAGTACTTGGTCAAGTGGTCCTGCATCATTTGAGTGGCAGGGAAACGATCATCCACCCAACGCATGATGCCACTCTCGGCCTTCGCCTTATTTGGATTAGCCATTAGGCACTCTCCTCATCTTCGCCGATCACGATGATGTCATCGCTTTCAAAGCGGTAGGGCGGCACTTCAAGGTTCGTCGGCGCAGGAACGTTGCTAAAGACGCGACCGGCCAAGTCAAAACGAGAGCCGTGGCATGGGCAGAAGAAACCACCCGGCCAGTTATCGACACCCACCCCTTCCGCATCCGGCTCGGGCCGATACAAGGGAGAACAGCCCAAATGGGTACAGATGCCGATCAAGACACCAATCTCAGGCTTGATCGAGCGCAGAGCACCCTGGATATAGGCAGGCTGCTGTGGCACTTCGGACTCTGGATCCGCCAAGCTGTCAGCCCCTAGCGCTTCGGTCCGTTCGATCATCTCAGGCGTACGATTAATGATCCAAATCGGGCGACCACGCCACTCGACGGTCATACGCTGACCTGGCTCAAGCTTGGAAATATCCGCTTGAACCGGCGCGCCTGCCGCTCTTGCCTTGGCACTAGGCTGCCAAGATGCCACAAAGGGGACCGCAACCCCGACAGCGCCCACCGCCCCCACAACGGAGGTGGCGCCTACGAGGAAACGGCGCCGGCCTTTGTTTACGCCGTTATCTGCCATTTCTGGTTTCTCCCATCAGCTTACCCGTTCCGTCGCAAAGGCGTCTTGCGACGACGAATATCAAATACAGTCTATGTTAAAAAAACAAAGCGCTCTGCACAAGAACAACCGCCCCGGACCATGGTGGTACGAGCGTTATAATTTTTTGATATTCCAATAAAAAACGCCCAGGTCTTTGACCTGGGCGTTTTTGCCACATAGCGTAAAATTAACGCTTGGAGAACTGCGGACGACGACGTGCTTTACGCAGACCGACTTTCTTACGCTCAACCTGACGAGCATCGCGGGTAACGTAACCAGCGGCACGCAGCGTAGGACGCAGGTCTTCGTTGTAATTCATCAGGGCACGCGTGATGCCGTGACGAATAGCGCCAGCCTGTGAAGAGCCGCCGCCGCCTTCAACGGTAACGTAGACGTCGAACTGGTTTAGGGTTTCAGTCAACTCTAACGGCTGACGAACAACCATGCGACCGGTAACACGACCGAAGTACTGGTCAAGCTCACGGTTGTTGACGGTAATTTTGCCGGAACCCGGCTTCAGGAACACACGAGCGGTGGAAGTCTTGCGGCGCCCGGTACCGTAATACTGCTGTGTCATGGCGAAGATTTCCTCAGATGTTCAGTTCAAGCGGCTGCTGGGCAGCATGCGGATGCTCGGCACCGGCGTACACTTTTAACTTGGAGTACATGGCGCGACCCAACGGACCTTTCGGCAGCATGCCTTTAACGGCAGACTCGATGATACGCTCGGGAGCGTGGTCGAGCATTTTGTCGAATGTCATGGAGCGCAGACCGCCCGGGTAACCTGTGTGGCGGTAGTAGGTTTTAGCCTTCGCCTTGTTACCGGTTACTTGGACTTTCTCTGCATTGATCACGACGATGTAGTCGCCGGTATCAACGTGAGGGGTAAATTCGGGCTTATGCTTACCACGCAGGCGGCGAGCAATCTCGGTTGCCAGACGACCGAGCGTTTTGTCCGTAGCGTCGACAATGTACCAGTCGCGCTGGACGGACTGCGGCTTAGCACTGAACGTCTTCATGGATGAAATCACCAGATTAAGTGTGTTGGGTGACTCACACCGCCAAGCGGTGAAGCACCATCCCTATTTTTTTTTGGTTGCTGATTTTAGCCAGCAACGTGTAGCGAGGCGGCATTCTACAGTAAGCATGTGCCCAAGTTAAGTGCCGTAGCTATTTTTTTGATGCATGCGCAGGCACTAGGGTTTATGAGCCAGCGCCAAGTACTCGCGAGACTGCATCTCCTGGAGCCGCGACAGAGTACGCTGAAACTCAAATGTGAGCTTACCGTCGTTATACAGCGACTCCACCGGCACTTCAGCGGACATCAACAGCTTTACGCCACGGTCATAAAACTCATCCACCATGTTGATAAAGCGCCGCGCCTGATCATCCGTTTTACCATCCATTCGCGGGACGTTGGCTACCAACACTGTGTGAAACTCCCGAGCAAGCTCGATATAGTCATTTTGGCTACGAGGGCCATCGCACAGCTCGGCAAACTCAAACCACACCACATCATCATGCAAGCGGCGAGTTTTCAGCACTCGGTGATTCACCTCCAGCGGCGCCCCCTCCTCACCCGGCTGTCCGGCAATTTCTCTGAAGCTGCGTGCCAATTCCTGCTCGGCAGCATCATCTAAAGGCGCATGGAAAATTTCTGCACGCTCAAGAGCACGCAAGCGGTAGTCGACCCCTGAATCAACGTTGACCACCTCACAGTGACGGTTCAGCAACTCAATAGCAGGCACAAATCGTGCACGCTGCAAGCCGTCTTTATAGAGGTCATTGGGTACAATATTCGACGTCGCCACCAGCACAACACCACGCTCAAACAGTGCTTCCAGCAAATTGGCCAGAATCATCGCGTCGGTAATGTCTTTAACAAAAAACTCATCAAAGCAGATTACCCTCGCCTCTGCCGCAAATTTACCGGCGATGAGCGTAAGCGGATTTTTCTCGCCCTTATAGCGAGTCAGCTCGTTGTGCACCCGCTGCATAAAGCGGTGGAAATGCGTGCGCATCTTCTCGGGAAACGGCAGTGCTTCATAAAAGGTATCGACTAAGTAAGTTTTTCCACGCCCCACGCCACCCCAAAAATAGAGCCCTTTCACCTGCGGCACTGGGGGTTTGGCCGGTTCATTTTTCTTACCCAGCAAGCCTGCCATTTTGGCCTTGATGCCTTTACTGGCGACTATCGCTTTGGGCACCGTGGTCGGCGCTGACACCAACTCATCATAGAGGCGCTGCAGATGCTTCACTGCTTGTTCTTGGGCAGAGTCATATTGGAAATCGCTACGCTTGAGGTCTTCTTGATAACGCTCAAGCGGCGTTGGCCGGCGCGTTTGATCAGACGCCTGACGTGCAGATACTGATGCCATTAATGTGCTCCCGCAACGCATTGTCCAAGCCGTATCCTCGACGCGCCACCGCCCGCCAGATAAAGCTTGCTCAATAAAATGGGGCTAATTATACGCCGCTTAAACGCTAAGCGCATGAGCGGATTGACCCAACCGACTTAGACGCGCCTATAATGGGGCTGTTTTTAAAAGCCACGCCCTGTGTTCAGTGGCGCGCATTACTTAGGGAGAAGACTGTGGAAGCAAGCTCGCCATTCACTTTTGCAATCATTGGATTAATCGTCGGCTTTATCATCGGCTTAGTGTGCTATCGACTTTTCAGCAAAGGTGCGCGGGATGCCGCTTCACTCAAGCAGACACTGCTTGAACGTGAACACCAAATCGCTGAACTAAAGAAGGGCATGAGCAGCCACTTAACGAGCATTCAGCAGCGCTTAGAAAACATTCGCCACGAAGCTGATCAGCTTGAGCAACAGGTAGAGAACGAAGCAACTCAGTGGAAACTATCCAGCGTTAAGCCGTCATCCAGCACCACCACAAGCGACACTGAAAACGACAGCAACGTGGCAATGCCTAGAGACTACGCAGCGGGCAAAAACGGTACGCTGTCAGAAGATTTTGGCTTAAAAGAGAGCCACCAACCTACTGAAGGTACAGCAGCACAACCTCCCCGCTACTAAGGCAAACGCCGCCATTACTGCCGCGTATCGCCAGCAGGGCACCCGATCAATGAGCGACAGGTGCCCTGCGCCCTTGAGTTAGGCAGGATTATCAATATCCACAAAACGATGCTCCACACCGAACTCACTGCCTAGCCACTCACCAAGCGCTTGGACCCCATAACGCTCAGTGGCGTGGTGGCCCGCCGCAATATAGTGAATCCCCATTTCACGCGCCAAATGCGTGGTACGCTCAGATATTTCTCCAGACACAAACACCTGCGCCCCTGCTTCGTAGGCAGTGGTGATCATATCCTGCGCTCCGCCCGTACACCATGCGATTCGCTCTATAGACTGCTCAGCAAACGGCGCTTCCACAACAAGAGGAGACCGCTGAAGCGTGGTGCTTATTTGCCCAGCAAGCTCACCAATACTTTGGGGCGCAACCAAACGCCCCGACCAGAGCAACCCTTCCCCCAGCTCCCCATCCAAACAGCCTTCTACTTTCCAACCGAGCCGCTTAGCTAACTGAGCATTGTTGCCTATCTCCGCATGGGCATCTAATGGCAAATGATAGGCAAGAAGGCTTATATCATTGGCGAGCAACGTTTTAATGCGGCGCTGTTTCATTCCTGTAATAGGCACTGGCTCGTTTTTCCAAAAATAACCGTGATGCACCAACACCATGTCAGCCTGCCATGCTACCGCCTCATCTAACAGCGCCTGGCACGCCGTCACTCCTGACATCACTCGCTTGACGGTATCACGCCCTTCAACTTGCAACCCATTAACCGTAAAGTCCTTAAATTGCTCGGCTCGCAGCTGATGGTCACAAGCGGCGACAAGTTGATCGCGATGATTCACACTCACTCCTTAACAGTTTAAACAGCCACCGTGAGGCACAGCGGCATTCAGTGTTACCATAACGCCATTGTAAAACTCGCTCCGCATTATCGCGAACCTCGCGACTATTTAGACTGCCACCCGCTGAGGAATCCTCGCATGCACCGTTCTGTGCTGCCCTATTTATGGCCCATTACCACGGGGCTCTTGCTAGCTGCCGTGCTACTGCTCGCGTTCCCAGAGCAGTTGCCAAACCCGTTTCGACAGACTCCGCCCGCAGCGGTGGAAACACCCCCGGCACTGGTACCCACTACCAGCAACGAGCAGAGCACTAACCGACCTGCGCCCGACATTCGCCAAGCAGAACCTCTTGCCCGCAACCAGGGCCCGGCTAGCTACTCCGATGCAGTTAACCAAGCAGCGCCTGCGGTGGTGAACATCTATTCATCCCGGATTGTAGAGCGCGACCAGCACCCACTGATGTCAGACCCCTTCTTCCGGCAGTTCTTCAGCGGCGACGATGCCACAACCCATCAACGGATGCTCTCCAGCTTGGGATCTGGCGTCATTGTCAGCAAGGATGGCTATGTACTGACTAACCATCATGTGATTAATGGCGCGGATCAAATCCAGGTTGCCCTGCGCGATGGGCGTGAAACGCTGGCCGAAGTGATTGGTACAGACCCAGAAAGCGACTTAGCAGTGCTGCGCATTGATCTTGAAAATCTACCGGTGATTGAGCTTGCCGACTCAGAACAGGTCGCCGTCGGCGATGTGGCACTGGCAATTGGCAACCCCTTCGGCGTTGGCCAAACCGTCACTATGGGCATTATTAGCGCCACAGGGCGCAGCCATTTAGGGCTTAATGCATATGAGGATTTTATTCAGACCGATGCGGCCATTAACCCCGGCAACTCAGGCGGCGCACTCGTTAATCCTGATGGCGCTCTAGTGGGAATTAATACGGCAATTTTCTCACGTTCAGGCGGCTCTCAAGGTATCGGCTTCGCAATTCCCGCCAACCTTGCCCACAGCATACTCAATGAGCTGGTGACTCGCGGTCGCGTAATTCGCGGCTGGCTGGGCATTGAGGCTCAGGCGCTTTCGCGAGAGCTCGCAGCCTCGTTTGGGCTACGCACCCCACAAGGCGTGATCGTAGCAGGCGTGGTAAGCGGCGGACCTGCCGCACAGGCAGGCTTACAACCGGGGGATGTACTGCTCTCTATTGATGGCCAGGTCATTTTAGATGCACGCGCTACTATGAGTGACATTGCATCTATTCCTCCCGGCACGTCACTGCCTCTGACGATTGTCCGCGGCGGCGAGCGCATGGAGATGACGCTGGAGGTAGGCGAGCGCCCGGTGCCGACCAACGCAACATCAGCCGACAGGCAGAGCGGCTCTTAAAGCCGCCCTGCTACACTAAACACACTGCCCGTTAATCGCGAACCCGGTACTCGGCAGAGCGAGCATGGGCAGTGAGGTACTCCCCACGGGCCAACACCGAAGCGACTTTACCCAGCTCAGACGCCCCTTCAGGGGAACAGTGGATAATGGAAGAGCGTTTCTGGAAGTCGTACACCCCGAGCGGTGATGAGAATCGCGCCGTGCCGGATGTCGGCAGCACATGGTTCGGCCCCGCGCAGTAATCCCCCAGCGCTTCCGACGTGTGGCGCCCCATAAAGATAGCGCCCGCATGGCGGATATCGTCTAGCCATGCCTCAGGCTCAGCAACCGACAATTCAAGATGCTCAGGAGCGATACGGTTAATCATCTCAACCGCTTCGGCCTGATCTGTACACAGAATCAGTGCGCCGCGACGGTTCAGGGATGCGCGGGCAATCTTTTCGCGCTCTAGCGTTGGCAGCAACCGCTCGATGGAAGCCGCCACGGCGTCCAAATGCGCGGCATCCCAGCTCACCAAAATCGCCTGGGCATCTTCGTCATGCTCCGCCTGAGAGAAGAGGTCCATGGCGATCCAATCCGGGTCGGTTTGCCCATCCGACACCACCATAATCTCGGAGGGCCCGGCAATCATATCGATGCCGACCTGGCCGAACACGGCCCGCTTGGCAGTGGCCACGTAGATGTTGCCGGGTCCCACAATTTTATCGACCCGAGGAACGCTTTGCGTACCGTAGGCAAGCGCGGCAACGGCCTGGGCGCCACCAATAGTGAAGACGTAGTCCACGCCCGCTAGGTGCGCCGCCGCCAATACCAGATCATTCAACACACCATCAGGGGTAGGTACCACCATGACGATTTCACGCACACCTGCCACGTGGGCAGGAATGGCATTCATCAGTACGGACGACGGATAAGCCGCCTTACCGCCTGGAACATAGATGCCTGCACGATCAAGCGGTGTCACTTTTTGGCCTAACACCGTGCCATCGGCTTCTTCATACTGCCAAGAGGTCGGTTTTTGCCGCTCGTGGTAGCGCTTAATACGCTCGGCAGCCATTGCCAGGGCATCACGCTGCTCGGCAGGCAAACCATCATACGCCTTCTTTAATTGCTCTGGCATTAGGCGCAATTGCGCCATCGATTCGACCGATAAACGGTCAAAGCGGCTGGTTGCCTCAATGACCGCCTGATCACCGCGTTGCTTAACGTCTGCCAAGATTTCCTCAACACGAGCCTGGACCGCTTTATCAGACACGCCCTCCCAATCCAGCAGCGCATTGAGGCGCTGATGGAAAGCCGCTTCACTGGTCGAGAGGCGGGCAATAGTGGCTGTGGTTGTATCGCTCATGATGAACCTCGTGTCATTCGATAGGCTGGCTGCGTCTGACGCTTTTTTACAGCACTTTCCAGGCGCGCTAGCAGCGGCTTAATACGGTCGTGCTTCATGGTCATCGCCGCTTTGTTGACCACCAAACGCGTGCTGACATGGGCAATGAGCTCGCGGGGTTCCATGCCGTTAGCGCGAAGCGTATTGCCAGTGTCGACGATATCGACGATCTCATCGGCCAAGTTCATGAGCGGTGCCAGCTCCATCGCCCCGTAGAGCTTGATGACCTCTGCCTGGACCCCCTGCTCGGCGTAGTAGCGACGCGCTACGTTCACGAACTTGGTCGCCACGCGGCGGCGTGCTTTGGCAGGGGGCTGCCCTGTCACGCCCGCCGTCATCAGCTTGCAGCGAGCAATCTCCAGGTCTAGCGGCTCATAAAGGCCTTCCGCACCATGCTCAAGCAGCACATCTTTACCGGCGATACCCACATCCGCCGCGCCTAGCTGCACGTAGGTGGGCACATCAGTGGCGCGGATAATTACCAGTTTGACGTCCGGCAAGTTGGTATCGAACAGCAGCTTGCGGCTTTTACTTAAATCTTCGGCGGGCGTAATGCCCGCATCTGCCAGCAGGGGCAGCGTTTCATCCAAAATGCGCCCTTTAGAAAGGGCTAAAATCAGTTGCTTACTCATGGTCTAAGGCCAGTGTTGTCCGCGTGGCTTAGCCGGGAATACGGCGAATTTTCGCCCCCAGCAGCTGTAATTTTTCCTCGATACACTCGTAGCCACGATCAATATGGTAGATGCGATCGACCAGGGTCTCTCCTTCGGCCATCATGGCCGCAATAACCAGAGATGCCGAAGCACGAAGGTCCGTTGCCATCACCGGGGCTCCAGAAAGCTTATCAACGCCCTTAATTAACGCGGCGTTACCCTCCAGTACGATATTCGCGCCCATCCGGTTAAGCTCTTGAACGTGCATAAAGCGGTTTTCGAAGATTGTCTCTACTACCCGTGAATGCCCGTCTGCAACGGCATTCATAGCGACGAACTGAGCCTGCATATCGGTGGGGAATGCGGGATAAGGCGCCGTTCGGATATTAACCGCCTTCGGGCGCTTGCCATGCATATCCAGCGAAATCCAATCTTCACCGCTGTCGACCTCCGCACCCGCCTCTTCCAACTTAGCGAGTACCGCTTCAAGAATATCGGCCCGGGTACGCTTCACTTTTACCCGCCCGCCGGTCATTGCCGCCGCGACCAGGAAGGTGCCCGTCTCGATACGGTCGGGCATGACATCGTGCTCGCAGCCGTGCAGCGAGGCAACGCCATCAATGATGATGGTGTCCGTGCCGTGACCATGAATCTTCGCGCCCATTTTGATCAAGCACTCGGCCAGATCCACCACCTCAGGCTCACGGGCGGCGTTTTCAAGAACCGTTCTGCCGTCGGCGAGCGTAGCCGCCATGAGCAGATTTTCTGTGCCTGTCACCGTCACGGTATCAAAAAAGATCGTTGCACCTTTTAAACGACCGTCGACACGGGCACGAATATAGCCCGCTTCAACGTGGATCTCCGCCCCCATGGCTTCCAGACCACGCAGGTGCAAATCCACCGGGCGTGAGCCAATGGCGCAACCACCAGGCAGTGAGACATCCGCCTTACCAAAGTGCGCCAGCAGCGGCCCCAGCACCAGAATAGAGGCGCGCATCTTTTTCACCAGCTCGTAAGGCGCATGGCATTGAGTGACCTGAGAGCCATCCAGTTGAATGCTCAGTTTTTCACCCATCACAGGCTCAACGCCCATTCGTCCCAACAGCTCAAGCGTGGTGGTAATATCCTGCAAATGCGGCAGGTTACCGATAACCACTGGGCCATCTGCCAATAGGCTCGCGCATAGAATAGGCAGCGCGGCATTTTTCGCACCGCTTGCCCATACTTCGCCATCCACCGAGCCATTGCCCGTAATAATGAGTTTATCCATGGAGCGGCCGTTACTGAGCGTTTTCCGCCGCAGTTTGCCACTGCGTCGGAGTAAACGTTTTAATGCTGATAGCGTGCAGTGCACCCGAAGCGATTTCCTCGCTAAGCGCTGCGTATACAAGCTGTTGACGCTTCACTGGAGAAAGACCTTCAAAGGCTTCACCAACTGCAATCACCTGAAAATTGCAGCCTTCACCCTGGATGTGAAACTCACACCCATCGATGCGGGATTCAAGCAGTGCTTTTACCTCGTTGGGTTGCATGAGACAGGAAACTCCTTTGGGGTCGTTGAAATAATAAGCAATAGGCGAACATGATAAAGAAAAGCGACACGCTTGGCGATGCCGTGCAAGCCACCAATAAATAGAGCAGCCCGTGGGCTGCTCTAAAGATCGCTCAGTTCAAGCTGAAACGGATGAGGAAGTAAGCGCATCCAACTCCGCCAAAGAGGCCAGCCGCTTGAGCGGGGCCGACAAGACAATCGAACGAACCGTGATCTGCAGCGCTTGGCAAGCACGCAGCCATTCAAATAAGACACTAATAGCAACGCTGCTGGCCTTACTGACTTGCTCAAAGTCAAAGCAGACCTCTAAACACTTGGCACTGCGTAACCATTTCACACCTGCAGCGGCCACCTCAGTCGCTACATTCATTGTCAGGTCGCCAGCAACCATGAGCGCATCACCCTGAATCGTTAGGGACACCTCTGAACGAGACAGCAGCGATGTCACGCGTCGCCTCCCTGCTCTAGCTCGTCCACACCTATTTCTGGCGCCCAACCACGGATGACCGCATCATAATCGCGGTTATTGTCACGCATGGCTTGGTCGAACTGATTACGGAAGGTCAAGCCCAGGTTAATGCCGTTGACAATTACGTTCACGACACGCCATTGGCCGTCAGAAAGACGCAGGCTATAGCTGACCGGGTAGACCTGACCATTGTTGGCCACCACTTCCATATCGACGCTGGCCTGATCTTCGTGACGCTGGGCACGCTGTTGGCTCAACACACGCAGCTCGTCGTAGTCGAAGGTCACCAGACCACGCGTGTAGGTATCGATCAGCGTCTGGCGGAAGACATCCGCAAAACGGCTGCGCTGCTCTGGCGTGGCATTACGGAAATAGCTGCCCATGACGCTGGCACCGATATAACGGAAATCGGCAATGTCATCCAGGCTATCGTTGACCAGCGCCTTCAGCTCATCGAGATTGTTGGCATAGTAGTCTTCACGCCCTTCGATTTGCGCCATGAACCCTTCGATGTTGTCGCGAATCATCTGTTCGGGCGACTGAGACTGCGCCTTGGCCAAGGCAGGCAAAGCCATCAGCAGCAGGGCCAGGGCAAACCAGCGGGAAAAAGTTGCTGTCATCTTTTGCATCGTTACACCTTTGTAATCACGCACCATCACCATGGATGCTTAGTTGCTGACCATATTGGACACAAACTGCTGAATAAGTTCTTCCAGCACCAGGGCCGATTGCGTGTCGCGAATCGTGTCACCGTCTTGCAGCACCTCCGGGGCGCCGCCCACACTCAGACCAATGTACTGCTCGCCCAGCAGCCCCGCCGTCAGAATGGCCGCCGTGGTATCCTGGGAAAGCTGGCCTTCCAGGTCACTGTTCAGGCTCAGTACCACGCGTGCGTCGTACCACTCAGTATCCAACTCTATTGCCTCTACCCGGCCCACCGTGACACCCGCCATGGTGACGCGTGCACGCGGTTTCAAACCGCCGATGTTGGCAAAGTTTGCCTCAAGACGGAACGTATCAGAGGGCGCTGAGAGCGTTAAGCCGCTGACTCGCAGGCCGAGAAATACCAGCCCTATGATGCCAGCCAACATAAACAGGCCAACGCCAAACTCCATGGTTTTGCTGCGCTTCATGACATTACTCCACCCTTAAAGGCCGCCGAACATAACGGCGGTTAAAACGAAATCCAGCCCTAGCACCGCTAACGAGGAGTAGACCACCGTACGGGTGGTAGCTCGAGAAATCCCCTCAGAGGTTGGTACTAGGTCATAACCCTGAAACACAGCAATCCAGGTCACCACCAGCGCGAACACCACGCTCTTGATCATGCCATTGCCGATATCATCGATGAACGACACGCTGGCCTGCATATTGCTCCAATAAGAGCCTTCAAATACGCCCAGCCACTCTACGCCCACCAAGTAGCCGCCCCAGATGCCTACCACGCTAAAGCCCACAGTAAGAATAGGCAGCGCCACAAAGCCTGCCCACAGCCTTGGAGCTACCACGCGTCGCAGTGGGTCTACCCCAATCATTTCCATACTGGTGAGCTGCTCGGTGGCCTTCATCAGGCCAATTTCAGCCGTTAATGCAGACCCTGCCCGCCCGGCAAACAGCAGTGCTGCCACTACAGGAGCCAGCTCACGTAGTAGCGAAAGCGCCACCATTTGGCCCAGCGCCTGCTCGGCGCCGAAATCCACCAAAATGGTATATCCCTGAAGCGCCAGCACCATGCCAATAAACAGCCCTGACACCAGCACAATGGCCAACGACAGCACACCAACAAAGTGCATTTGACGCAACCAAAGCGACCACCCTTCTCGAGAAGGCACGCCCACTGCCGATTGGGCGAGAAACACCGTGGCGCGCCCCAGGGCCTCGACCACATCACACCCTTTCCGACCCAGACGGGTAACCCGCGCCGTGTAGTGAGAAAATTTAGACTGCATCTACCCTGCCTTAAGTGCTAAATCGTGACCGAGAATATCCCGGTAGAGCGTCTCTGCGGGATAGTGAAACGGCACCGGACCATCTGGCTCGCCGTGCATAAATTGGCTCACACGAGGGTCTTGATTCACCTCTAGCGAGCTCGGAGTGCCGTGCGCCGCCACCTGCCCATCCGCAATCAGGTAGAGGTAGTCGGCAATACTCAACGTTTCCTTGATATCATGGGAGACCACTACCGAGGTCAGCGACAGCGCCTGATTGAGCCGCTTAATCAATTGCACCAGCACACCCATAGAGATAGGGTCCTGGCCTACAAATGGCTCATCATAAAGGATTAACTCAGGGTCAAGTGCGACTGCCCGCGCTAATGCCACCCGCCGCGCCATACCCCCTGATAGCTCAGCGGGAGTTAAATGCCTTGCCCCCCGCAACCCTACTGCCTGCAACTTTAGCAACACTAAGTCGCGAATCATGGTGTCGGGCAAGTCAGTATGCACCCGCAGCGGGAAGGCCACATTCTCGAAAACATCTAAGTCCGAAAACAGCGCGCCGCTCTGAAACAGCATTCCCATGCGCTTACGTAGCGTAAACAACGCCTTGCGTGACAGGCGGTGAACATCCTGCCCATCAATTAAAATCCGCCCACGGTCTGGCGTTAATTGGCCACCAATGAGCTTCAATAGCGTTGTTTTACCCGTGCCGCTTGGCCCCATAATAGCGGTGACTTTGCCACGCGGAATGGTCATATTAACGCCACGGAAGATATCGTTATCTCCACGGGAAAAGTAAACATCTTCAACCTGTATGAAGGGAACATCCGTCATAAGCTGATTGACCTTCATCGTGTTGCCAGAACGCGTCAGTATAAACCGACTGGGCGCGGGGCAGTTTAGAAAACAGTGTTTTCGAAATATTATCGAACATCGTATCCTAACGCTACTCTTAGTAACAGTCGCGCAAATCATTGCCGTACAAACCATTCGTCAATAGAACTCACTAATACCGCGGGTACTTGCTGCATGCTTTAGCTAAACACTGCTTCAAGATGTTATTCTTACTAGTCACCTATTCACATCGATGAAACGAGACACGCCATGCGTCAGCCACTATCCACACCCAGCCAACTGCGTGAAAGTGCACTGCGCACCTTGCAAATCGAGCAAGCGGCTATTGGCGGCTTGCAAGCCAAGCTAGATGAAAGCTTTGACCACGCCTGTCAGCTTATGCTTGCCTGTCAGGGACGCGTGGTAGTCACCGGCATGGGAAAGTCAGGTCATATCGCCGGCAAAATCGCAGCCACCCTAGCCAGCACAGGCACTCCAGCCTTTTTTGTTCACCCAGGTGAAGCCAGCCATGGCGACTTGGGCATGATTACCCGCGCCGATGTGGTTTTGGCACTCTCTAACTCCGGTGAAACCGCTGAAGTAACGGCCCTACTTCCGCTACTCAAGCGTCTTGGCACACCGCTGGTCAGTATGACTGGCCGCCCAGGCTCCACTCTTGCACAGCACTCAGACGCCCACCTGGATAGCGGTGTAGAACGAGAAGCCTGCCCGCTTGACCTAGCACCCACCAGCTCCACCACCGCCGCCCTTGCCCTAGGCGACGCCCTTGCTGTTGCCCTATTGGAAGCACGGGGCTTTACCGCTGAAGACTTTGCCCTCTCTCACCCTGGCGGCAGCCTCGGTAAGCGCTTACTACTGCGTGTTAGCGACTTAATGCACGATGGCTCACGGCTCCCTCAAGTAGCGCTGGGCAGCCCGCTGCGCGATGCACTACTTGAGATAACACGCCAAGGGCTGGGCTTTACCTGCGTGGTGGATAGCGAAGGCCGTCTTGCCGGGGTCTATACCGACGGCGACTTGCGTCGCACGCTAGACCAACACCACGACCTGCGCGATGTTCAGGTAGATGACGTAATGACGCGCCCCGGCAAGCGCATTGGTCCAGACATACTAGCTGCCGAAGCGGTGCGCATTATGGAAGATAACCGTATCACTGCACTGGCTGTTGTTGATGAACAGCAGCGCCCCATCGGCGCGCTGCATATGCATGACCTGCTTGCCAGCGGCGTTATTTAACGACTTTATACTGCTTTTTTGGCAATGGATGATGGAGGCTTTATGGCCCTACCTGATGCACTACTCGACCGACTTCGCCGCGTAAAACTGCTTGCGATTGATGTAGACGGTGTACTTACTGACGGCCGTCTCTATTTTCAGGCTGACGGTATCGAAATCAAAGCGTTTCACACCCAGGACGGTCATGGCCTGAAGTTACTCAAGCGTGTCGGCATCCATGTGGCGCTGATTACCGGCCGTGATTCACCTATGGTGAGCCAGCGCGCTGCTGCCTTAGGAATCACTCACGTATACCAGGGCTGTGAAGACAAACTCACTACCCTGAGAGCGCTTTGTCAGCGGCTTGATATCACCTTAGAACAGGTCGCCTACTGTGGAGATGACCTACCTGATCTTGCTCCGATCAAGCGCTCCGGTGTCGGTATTACGGTCCCCAATGCTCCGGACTACATGCACCCCCATGCCGACTGGATCACTGAACGCCTTGGCGGACACGGGGCTGTGCGTGAAATTTGCGATACGCTCCTAACGTCCCAAGGGCACTGGGATGCCGTACTCGATACGTATCTGCACGGACAGCCATAATGCGCTTTAGGGTAAGAAAACGGGTCTGGATCACGGCAATGGTCATCGCCCTAGGCGGCGTGCTGGTTTGGCTAGACCCTCGCGGCCCCCAGGAGACTGAGATTGACTCTGAAGCTCGTGCCCAGGAACCTGGGCACGTATTAGAGAATGCCGAAATTACCCTATTTGGCGAAACAGGCACTATTCAGCAATCTCTGGTAACCCCACGGCTGGTGCATACTCCGCAAACGGCAATGACTGACGTGTTGTCACCCCGTGCCACGCTGTTTGATAGCGAACAACGTGAGTGGCTCGCCACGGCGAACACTGGCACCCTCAATACTGAAACCCAAGCATTAACATTGGCAGGCTCCGCGCGGCTACTAGCGCCTGAAGAGGGGTGGCAGCTTGATAGCGAACTATTAAACTACGACGGGACCACCCGGCATGCCTGGAGCGACACCCACGTAGTGTTGCAGCAGCCCCCTCAGCGTATGGAAGCCTCCCGAATGGATGTATGGCTGGATGACAGCCAAGTCCGTTTAACCAACAACGTGCGCGGCGTTCATCCGCCGGCCACCCGTTCCCCTTAGGAGTCGCGGTCAACTACCCCCGCCTGAAGGCGGGAGCTTGTGACAACAAGCCCGGTTGACCAGGGAGAGCGGTAGCCAACCCGCTACGTTGATAACAGGTCGCCAAGACTCACCCACGGATGCTTCCTCAGTCCGTGGCTCTGAAAGGTCAAGATCATGCTGGCGCAAGGTAAAACGCCGAAGATCTTGATCGCTGCCACAAGGCAGGAGCCGGTTATCGACATTCCCGAGGGGAGACGGGGCGCAAGCCCCGCGACACAAGGTCCGTAAGGGCATTGATTAGGAGGAAATCGCATGGCGATTTTCGTACTGGACAAAAAGAAGCAGCCGCTGATGCCGTGCAGTGAAAAACGGGCTCGGTTGCTGCTACAGCGCGGGCGTGCCGTGGTGCATAAGCGCTATCCGTTCACGATCCGGCTGAAAGATCGAGTGGGCGGTAGCACGCAGCCACTAAGCCTGGGCATCGACCCTGGCAGCAAAACGACCGGGCTGGCGCTGATACGCGAACCGGACAGTCAGCAGCGGCATGTGCTGTGCCTGTTTGAACTAATCCATCGCGGTTATCAGATCAAAAAGGCATTACAACAACGCGCCGCCTTTCGGCGTCGCCGCCGCAGTGCCAACCTGCGTTACCGCGCCCCGCGCTTCAATAATCGCACCAAACCCAAGGGCTGGCTGGCACCGTCGCTGCAGCATCGCGTCGATACCGTCACGGCCTGGGTGAACCGGTTGAATCGTTTAGCGCCTGTAACCGCCATCAGCCAAGAGTTGGTGCGCTTTGATACGCAGAAGCTGGATAACCCCGAGATCAACGGCGTGGAGTACCAGCAAGGCACGCTGCTGGGCTACGAAGTACGCGAGTACCTGCTGGAAAAATGGGGCCGTGAATGTGCCTATTGCGGCACCGCCGATACGCCGCTGGAGATCGAGCATGTGATACCGCGCTCGCGGGGCGGCTCGAACCGCGTCAGTAATTTGACCCTAAGCTGCCACCCCTGCAACCAGAGCAAGGATGCGCTGTCACTGGTGGATTTTTTCGCCACTGACAAAGGCCTGAAAAAGCGCCTGAAAGCCAACGGCCACACCGCTAACGCTCGGCTTGAGCGTGTGCAGCGCCAGCTCAAGCAACCGCTGCGCGATGCCAGCGCGATCAATGCCACGCGCTGGGCGCTGTTTAATGCGCTCAAAGCGACTAGCTTGCCGGTGGCTGTCGGCACCGGCGGTCGCACCAAGTACAACCGCCAGCGACTGGGCATTCCTAAAACCCATGCTCTAGACGCGGCCTGTGTCGGTGCGTTCGACGCACTACATGCTTGGCAGGTGCCCACATTAACCATCAAGGCGATGGGGCGTGGTAGCTATCAGCGCACCCGCTTAACGAAACACGGGTTTCCGCGTGGCTATCTGATGCGGCAGAAGCAGGTGCACGGCTTTCAAACCGGCGACATGGTGCGTGCGATGGTACCGACTGGCAAGAAAGCAGGTACCCATACGGGGCGTGTCGCGGTACGCAAAACCGGCAGTTTTAACATCCAGACCGAACAGGGGGCCGTGCAAGGCATCTCGCACAAATACTGCACCCTCATCCAACGCGGTGATGGCTACGGCTATCACTTTACACCCTTCACCCACCTAACAGGAGGAGCGGGACAGGCGGTGGCGTAACCCAGTCGCCCTGCGGGCGACGCGCTATCCCTCCCGGCGCTAAAGCACCGGGTTTCTCGCGCAAAATCTGATGAATGCTCTAATCCGCACTGCACTTCTTGCCCTAGCCGTGCCGCTTGTCACAATTGCACTGCCTGTAGCGGCACAAAACCAAGCGCCTATTCATGTGGAGGCCGACCGGTTAGACCTTGACCAACGAGCAGGGACAGCCGTGTACACCGGTAACGTTGACATTCGCCAAGGCAATATGCAGCTACGCGGAGAGCGTGTCGAAATTCAGCGTAACAATGCTGGCGAGTTGTCTCGCGCCATCGCTACGGGCGAGCGTGCTTACTTGCGTAACCAAATTGAAGACCAAGAAACCCCTATAGAAGGCTGGGCGCGTCGGATTATTTATCACGTTTCCGAACGCCGGGTTGAGCTGATTGACCAAGCTGAGCTGACCCAGCAAGGAGATCACTTCCAAGGTGGACGTTTAGAGTACTTTATCGATCAAGAAGTAGTACAAGCACGCTCTGACGTTAGCGGCAGTGAAAATCAGCGTATTCGTATGACCCTTCAGCCCGAACAATAGGAAGTGGCCACGTGGCAGCATCAACATCCCCAGTCCCCACACCAGTAAAAACGCTCTACGCCCATCATTTAGCGAAGAGCTATAAGCGCCGCCGTGTGGTTAAAGATATTAATCTGGAAATCACTCAAGGTAGCGTGGTTGGGCTACTTGGCCCTAATGGTGCAGGTAAAACCACCTCGTTTTATATGATTGTGGGGTTGGTCAAATTGGATGCGGGCAAAGTAGGCATTGACGACCTTGACCTCACTCATGCTCCTATGCATGAACGCGCCATGGCAGGGATTGGTTATCTACCCCAGGAAGCTTCCATCTTCCGCAAGCTCTCCGTGGCTGACAACATTATGGCCATTTTAGAGACACGCAAAGAGCTTGATCGAAGCGCCCGGGAAGCACAACTTGAGTTACTACTTGAAGATTTTCACATCACTCATATACGCGACAACTTAGGCATGAGTCTTTCTGGGGGCGAACGCCGCCGTGTTGAAATCGCCCGCTCATTGGCCACCGAACCGGCCTTTATCCTGCTGGATGAACCTTTTGCCGGGGTTGACCCGATTTCCGTTGGGGAAATTAAAGCTATCATTCGAGCGTTAAAGAAACGCCACATTGGCGTATTGATCACCGACCATAACGTTCGTGAAACGCTGGATATTTGTGATATTGCCTACATTGTTGGCGACGGTCACATCATTGCCAGTGGAAACGCCCAGGAAATCCTCAACAACCAGAAGGTTCGAGATGTCTATTTAGGCGCTGATTTCCGCCTTTAAACAGTGACCTGCAGAAGCATTTCTTTTAGTGGCATGCTTATTGCACTTGCACCAAGCCATAACTCGCTCTAGGGTGGAGCTTTCTGATTAACGAGTGGTTCTCAGATGGTCATGAAAGCTTCTCTCCAATTGCGTATCGGCACACAGCTGACCATGACACCTCAGCTGCAGCAGGCTATCGCCCTGCTTCAGCTATCGACGCTGGACCTTCGTCAAGAAATTCAGCAAGCGCTAGATGCCAATCCCATGCTTGAGCAAGAAGATGAGTTTGGCGAGCAGGCTGTCAGTGAGCCTCAAGAGGCTGAGTGGTCCGAGAGCATCCCCAACGAACTCTCCGTCGACAGTGACTGGTCAGATACCTATCAAGACATAGGCAGCCTGGGTGGCAGCAGTGAAGGCCCCGACTTCGAGCGCCAAGCCGCTGGACAAAGCCTACATGGCCACCTGCTATGGCAACTGGCCATGACAGACTTTAGCCCGCGAGAATACGCCATCGCGGAAAGCCTGATTGATGCGCTGGATGCCAACGGCTATCTCACCCAGCCGCTTAATGACATTCGGGAAGGATTAAAAGCCCAAGGCCATGACAGCTTAAGCCAGCGGGAAGTGGAAAATACCCTGCTGCGCTTGCAGCAATTTGAGCCCACCGGCGTCTTTGCCCGAGACCTGCGTGAATGCCTGATGCTGCAACTCGCCTCACTACCTGAGGACACCCCTCTGCTAATGCCCGCCAAACGGCTGGTTCGCCAGTTTTTGGAAGCATTAGGCAAAGACGATATGCGGCTTCTCAAGCGCCGTTTAAGCCTTGATGACGAGCAGCTTGACGATGTCATCCGTTTAATTCGCAGCCTTGACCCACGCCCTGGGAGCACCTATGGCGTTACCGACGACAGCTACATCACCCCCGACCTAGTCGTTCGGCACGACAATGAAGGTTGGCATTTAGAGCTCAATCCAGAAGCACTACCACGCTTGCGTATACAGCCCGACTACGCCAGCTTGATCAAACGCGCAGACAAAAGCCAAGACAACCAGTTCCTCAAAGAGCACCTCCAAGAAGCCCGCTGGCTGATCAAAAGCTTATCGAGTCGCAATGACACGCTGCTACGAGTTGGGCGTGAAATTATTGCACGCCAAATTGGCTTTCTGGAGCATGGCGAAGAAGCAATGAAACCGCTGATTTTAGCGGATATTGCTGAAGCGGTAGAGATGCACGAATCCACCATATCTCGTGTGACCACGCAGAAATTTATTCACACGCCACGGGGCGTTTTCGAGCTTAAGTACTTCTTCTCAAGCCAGGTAAGCGGCCAAGACGGCGGCGACAGCCACTCCAGCACAGCCATTCGCGCCCGCATCAAAAAGCTGATTCAGGATGAGCCCTCAGGAAAACCGCTCTCCGATAGCCGCTTGGTGACTCTGCTTGAAGAGGGGGGCATTAGCGTTGCACGGCGTACTGTCGCAAAATATCGGGAGTCAATGGGCATTCCCTCGTCAAGTGAGCGCCGCCGTTTACGCTAGTTAAGCGGTACGTATGAACAAACTCAACGCAAGGGCTTTGCAATAGCGTAAAAAGGGTTACAATCGAAGTACAGTCCGATGGATAAGGAGCACGTCAATGCAAGTAAACATCACTGGTCATCACGTTGAACTGACTGACGCCTTGCGCGACTACGTTAACGAAAAGCTAGAGCGCGTTGAACGCCACTACGACAACATTACCACGGTGCAAGTGACCTTATCTGTTGAGAAGGAGCGCCAGCAAGCAGCCTGCACACTGCACGCTGCCGGTGCAGACCTTCACGCCGAAGCGCTTGATAACGACATGTATGCCGCTATTGATGCGCTAGCAGACAAAATCGATCGTCAACTCGTTAAACATAAGGAAAAAGCACAAGCTCGCGCCCAGGGCGCTGGTGTGCGTTAACTCAATGACGTTGGAAACCATCCTCCCCCCGGAGCGCGTGCTTTATGACGTTCCCGGGGGCAGCAAAAAACGGGTGCTGGAGTTTTTCAGCACCTTTATCGCCCAAAATACACCCAGCCTAGATAGCCAAGAGGTGTTTAGCCGACTCATTGGCCGCGAGCGACTAGGCAGTACGGGGATAGGCAACGGGGTTGCCATCCCCCACGCTCGCAGTCCTCACTGTAGCGCACCCATTGCTGGCTTTTTAAAGCTTGCTGAGCCAGTAGACTTCGACGCCATTGATGGCGACCCGGTGGATCTTGTGTTTGTGCTGCTGGTACCAGAAGAGGCAGATGACACCCACCTAGCACTGCTTGGCCAAGTGGCTACTATTATGAACGACGCCCATACGCGTCAGCAGTTACGTAAAGCCGATAGTCAGCGCGAACTCTTAGCACTTATTACCGCCAAGATTCGCGAACAAGCCGCCTAGGCTTTATGGGCGGTGGCCACTGCACGCAGCGATAATTTCCTCCCATGCAAGCCAAGAGAGACGCTATGCAACTGGTGATCATTAGCGGCCGTTCAGGGTCCGGTAAATCTATCGCCTTACAAGCGCTAGAGGATCTTGGCTACTACGCTATCGACAATTTACCCGCCATGCTGCTGGGCTCATTAGTTGATGAACTACGTGAGCAAGGCGAGCGCACTCACTTAGCAGTGAGCATTGACGCGCGCAACCTTCCTACGGCGCTTGAACGCCTCCCAGCTTTACTGGAAGAACTACGCCAGCGAGAAATTCGTTTTCAGGTCATCTATCTGACCACGGATGCGCGCATTCTTTTGGAGCGTTACTCAGCCACCCGCCGTCGCCACCCGCTTACCCGGGATAGCGAAATGACGTTGGAAGAGGCCATCAATAAAGAAGAAGAGACGCTGCTTGAAATTCGCGATCTCGCTGACTTGTTGATCGATACGTCGCGCTTATCCGTGCATGACCTGAGACGCCGCATTACTGATCAAGTCGCCCACCAGCGAAAAGATCAGCTAACACTGACGTTTGAGTCGTTTGGCTACAAACGCGGCGTACCCATGGATGCCGACTTAGTCTTCGATGTTCGCTGCCTGCCCAACCCTTATTGGGACCCTACCCTGCGCCAATTTACAGGGCGTGATGCTAATATAGTGGCGTTTTTAAGTAGCTACCCAATGGTCGAGGCAATGACCAATGATATTCAGGCTTGGTTGGAAAAGTGGCTTCCGGCTTACCAAAATAGCCAGCGAAGTTATATAACCGTGGCTATTGGCTGCACCGGCGGGCAACACCGCTCTGTTTATATGGTCGAACAGCTTGCTAAAAAGCTGGTTAAACAGACCGGAGAAGTACAGTTGAGACACCGTGAGCTGGGGTTACAATACACGCTGAGCGAAGAGCCTGCGGTGCCATGCGTTACCACACCCGCCGCTGCCAGCACGCCCTGAGCTTCAGAACCTAATTTTTAAGGCCTAAGCTTCTCAAGACCTAAGTTTCAAGACCCACTCGGCAAAAAGGAACCAGAGTGCCCAAAAGAACCTTAACACTTACCAACCAGCGTGGTCTTCATGCCCGCGCGGCCACCAAACTGGTGAAATGTGGCCAGCAGTTTTCCGCGAATATCGTGGTTTATAAGCAGCAGCAGAAAGCCGATGCCGCCAATATTATGTCGCTGCTAATGCTGGCCGCCCCCTGCGGCACCGAGCTCACTGTCGCCGCTGAAGGAAACGACGCCGAACAGGCGCTAGATGCCATTGAAGCTCTGTTCGACGCACGGTTTGACGAAGACCAGTAGCTAGTTTACCAAGTCAGCACTTGTCGACTAGCTTCCTGCCACTGTCATCGCATCAATCAGCCAGCTACCCGTGTGAATACTGCCACGGGTATCCGTATCACTTCCCACACCGCTTAGCCCCGCGAACATCTTGTTGAGGTTACTAGCAATAGTGAACTCCTCAATGGGGTACTGTACTTCGCCATTCTCAATCCAGAAACCCGCTGCTCCCCGGGAATAGTCGCCAGTGACGCCGTTAACGCCCTGCCCCATGAGCTCGGTCACCCAAATACCACGCCCCATCTGTGTTAACAGCTCTTCCCGCGGCGTTAACGGCGCTAACAAGCGCATGTTGCGCGCGCCGCCTGCATTGCCCGTGGACTGCATCCCTAAACGACGCGCACTGTAGGCAGAGAGCATGTAACTCGCCACCCTCCCCTGATCAATAAACCGGTTGCTACGGGTTTGTACACCCTCCGCATCAAACGGTGAACTAGCCGTTGCTCCCACTTCCATCGGGCGCTCTTCTAACCCAAACCAATCGGGGAATAGCGGGCTACCCAAGCGATCACATAAAAACGAGGCTTCTCGATAAAGCGCGCCGCCCGCCAGAGCACCCATAAGGTGGCCGATAAGGCCGCTAGCAAGGGAGGGATCGAACAGCACAGGAAACGTTCCCGTCGGGGGGCGTCGTGCTCCTAGACGCCGCAACGTTCGCGCTGCTGCCTCACGCCCCACCTCCTCTGGGTGGCGAAGCTGCTGCGGGTTACGCGCCGACGTATAGTCATAATCCCGCTGCATGCCTTGCTCATCTTGGGCAATCAGCATGCAGGAGAGTGAGTGACTGCTACCCTTTTGAGTCCCCAAAAAGCCGTGGCTATTGGCGTATACTCGCACGCCCTCACCGCTTGAGAGCGAGGCACCTTCTGACTGGTGAATACCTGCCACCTCGCGGCCAGCCTGTTCGCAGCGCAGGGCAAGGTCAATCGCTTCATCGGTTGAGAGCGCCCACGGATAGTGCACCTTCAAGTCTGGCAAATAGGTCGCCATCAGCTCTGCTTCAGCGAGGCCTGCAGCGGGATCCTCCCCGGTATAACGTGCAATAGCCAGCGCCTTTTCAACCGTGGCACGAATGGAGGCACTACTTGCATCCGTTGAGGAAGCGCTACCTTTACGTTTTCCCACATAGAGCGTGACCGCAATACCCTGATCACGAGATAGCTCAACGGTCTCCACTTCACCAAGTCGCACACTAACGCCCAACCCTTGGTCAACGCTCGCGCCGACTTCGGCGGCATCCGCCCCTAGCTGTTTTGCCAGGGCAAGCGCCTCTGTGGCGCGCTCCGTCAACTGCGCCTGCTGCGCCGTTGCATCAAATGCCTGTGCCATATGGCCTCCTTTTCACCTGAATCGCATTGGCGAATCAATGTTGTGGTCGCAGCCTGATATAATGCTGCAAACGAATCTAATCTGTGAGTTCTTATATGCCGAAGCAACGCCCCGAGCCTATCGATATCGATGAACAAGAAGAGCGCCCGAGTAAATCTCAGCTAAAGCGTGAAATGCATGCTCTGCAAGCGCTTGGCGAAACATTAATTGCCATGAAGCCTGCCGAGCGGGCGCGCTTTCCTTTATCAGACGATATGCTGAGAGCGATTGAAGAGACTTCTCGCATTCGCTCTCATGAAGGCCGCCGTCGCCATATGCAATACGTTGGCAAACTTATCCGCAAAGAGGATCTAACGGCCATTCAGGGCGTTTTCGATGCCATCGAACAAGAGAAAGAGCAGCGCGATCATGCGTTTCATCGCCTGGAAAAATGGCGTGACCGGCTAGTGGATGAGGGCGACGACGCCGTTGACCTGTTTATGGCAGACTACCCTAACGCCGATCGTCAGGCGCTGCGCCAGCTAGTGCGCAACGCCCGCAAAGAGCGCGAACAGGGCAAGCCCCCCACCAGCTCACGCAAGCTTTTCAAACACCTGCGCGATACGCTAGCGCTGTAAACCAGAGTCTCAAGAAGACTGCGTGCCGCCCACGGTCAGCTCATCCAGTTTCAGGGTGGGTTGGCCAACCCCCACCGGCACACCCTGGCCCTCTTTACCGCAAACGCCAATCCCGGTATCCATCGCCATGTCGTGGCCAATCATCGATACCCGGCCCATGGCCTCAGGCCCGTTACCAATCAGCGTTGCACCTTTCACCGGCGCGGTAATTTTACCGTCTTCAATCATGTAGGCTTCGCTCGCCGAAAACACGAATTTTCCCGAGGTAATATCCACCTGCCCTCCGCCAAAACTCACGGCGTAGATTCCCCGCTTAACGCTTTTAATGATATCGGCAGGGTCATCTTGACCAGCCAACATCACCGTATTGGTCATACGAGGCATCGGCAGATGAGCGAACGACTCGCGGCGGGCGTTGCCGGTAGGCGCCATCTTCATCAATCGCGCGTTTAACTTATCCTGCATATAGCCAGTTAAAATGCCATCTTCAATCAGCGGCGTATATTGGCCGGGTGTGCCTTCGTCATCCACGCTCAACGCGCCGCGACTATCAGCAACAGTGGCATCGTCAACCACTGTGACTCCCTTGGCGGCAACCCGCTGCCCCATTCGCCCTGCAAAGGCAGAACTGCCTTTACGGTTAAAGTCACCTTCCAAGCCATGGCCTACCGCTTCGTGCAGCAGAATGCCCGGCCAACCGGCACCTAACACCACTGGCATCTGCCCCGCTGGCGCATCAATGGCTTCAAGATTGACCAGCGCTTGGCGCACCGCCTCTTTGGCATAGCGTTCGGCAACGCCCTCATCCCGCAGACGCGACATGGAGTAACGACCACCGCCGCCAGCGCTGCCGCGCTCACGGCGGCCATCTTTCGCCGCAATAACACTGACGTTAAAACGCACCAGTGGGCGAATATCCGCCGCTAGGGTGCCGTCACTGGCGCGTACTAAAACCACCTCATAGGTGCCCGACAGCGACGCACTGACCTGGCTAATGCTCGGGTCGGCCGCTCTGGCCACGCGGTCTGCCTCTTTCAGCATGGCCACTTTGTCTTCTGCCGAAAGGCCCGCCAGTGGGTCGATACCTGCATAGTACGACGCCGCGCTGACTGGCATTACTTTCTGCCCTGGCAACTGCTTGCCGCTGCGGACAATGCCAGAGGCGGTACGGCCTGTATCCATTAGTGCATCAGCGGTAATTTGGTTGGAGTACGCAAACCCGGTTTTCTCACCTGCCAACGAGCGCACGCCAACGCCGCCATCAATGTTATAGCTGGCCTCTTTAACTTCGCCATCTTCCAGCACCCAACCCTCTTGCCAGGTGCGCTGAAAATAGAGGTCGGCGTAATCAATCCCCGCTCCCATGGCGTAGCCAAGGCCAGCATCCAGAGCGTTCAAATCGAGGCCACCTGGCGTTAGCAAAATGGAAACAGCGGACTCTATATCGCTTTTATGTGCGGTCATTGGGGGCCTTCTAAAGTCACTTGCGGCGAGGTCCAAGGGCCTCGCACGCGATAATAAATAGTGGTTGCTTGATCCAGCGCATCGCCAAAAATTTGGTCGGCAAGAAACAGTGCACCGCCCACAATGGGCGCTCCGACAGCAATGGCGGCGATGGGTAAACTTTGGCTAACCGGCAGTGTGACGCCTAGGCGCTGGTCAAGTTCACGCTGTAAGAGGTTAACACTTCCTGTTAGCGTCAGCGTGGTGGCGGGTGCATCAATTTGCAGGGGGCCACGAAGCAACAGCTGCCCTTCAGCTACATCGGCAGTGCCATGCACACGGTCAAAGGCCGTTCCCTGACCGGTTAGGTCAGAAAAATCGAACCGTAGACGGCGCAGAATGTTATCAAAGTTGAGCAACCCCACTAAGCGGGCAGGCGTCGATTCAAGCGTCACAAAACGGCCGTCGCGTATATCAGCACTCATTTCACCACCAGCCCGGCTTAAATCAAGCTGCCAGGGGGCTCCCGACCAAGTAAGCTCAGCAGCAAGGTCGGTGGTGCGGCTACGCATGGCTACCGGTTGGTTAAGCTGCTCCAGCGCCGTCCCCACATCGCCACCCTGTATGGAGATATCCGCTCGTGTACGGCTATTCACCGCATTGCCTTCCCAAACCAACTCGCCGCGTGCAGAAAGCTGTCCGAGGGTTAAACCAACTGGTGAGAGCGAAAAACGACGATCATCGGTTTGCCAGTAGGCGGTTAATGGGCCAAAGCGAGTGCCACCAACGCTAATATCCGCTAGCCGTAGCCTGCCGTTGGGCAGTTCAGCTAGCCAGTCGGGAATAGCAACGGGGGCTACATGCTGTGTTTCAATTGCATCAACCCAAGAGTCGGGGGCTGCGACAGTGGCATCATGCTCTTTGGCGGGCAGGTCCAGTAAACGATCTAGGACTAGCATGCTAATTGCAACATCAAGCGGCCGCTCGCTGGCGGGTTGGTAATCTAGGCACCCAGACAACATATCGCCGCTAAGCTGAAGTGCTGCGCGCTGGCCGGTGAGTGTCCCTGAGGCGTTAAAAGCGCCAAAGCACTTGTCACGAAAGCGTAAACAGCCAGCACGTAGCAGTACTTCAAGCGGCGTGCTCTCGCCACTAGAAGCAGATGCCAAGGCGCCTCCCGACAATATCGGCGACAGAACAGCGTGCCATGCCATGGGGTCTAACGTATCGAGCCCTGCTTCAAGGCGCCAGCCAGGCTGGCTGGGCCAATTCGGTCGCTGCACTGCATTGCCGAGCACCACTTCGGCCGCTAGTGCACCACTATTCAACGTTTGGAATCTCGCAGCTGCCTTATCGGCCAATTGCGTCGATACTCGCCCGCTTTCAAACTCCGCGCGTAGCTGCCATGGCCACGGTTGATCGCTAGTCTTGGCAAACGGCTCGGGTAGCGCGCTGGTGATGCCAAGCAGGCGGCTCTCTAAGGTTAACACTGGACGAGCCGCAAGAGAGACCTCACCCTGCCACTGGGTGCGGCCACTCATCATTTGGCGAGCCTGCTCGGCAGGCAGCCCTGCCAACGACCACAGCGCAGACGACTCCACGCTGCCCTGCAAGGCAACACGCTGATCAGCCATCAGCTCTGCGCGAATATCACCGCCCTGCCACTGGCTGCTTAGCTCTCCTAACAGCGCATGCGCCTCACCCACCTGCTGCCAGCTGAGCCCACCATCCAGATCACGCAGGGTTATTGGTAGTGACGCGTAGCGCACAGCCGATAGCGCTGGCCGTGCATTAATCTCTAGCTGGAGCGCCTCCTCGTTATCCAGCGGCAGTACAAGGGCGATATCCCCTTCGATGATACCATCAACGGTAATATCGCTACGTGGTAGCGTGTCCATATCCGGCATGGCCTGAACAAAGTTCAGCAAGGATGCACCATCACTCTGAAGACTGCCTGATAGCTGAAGCGGCTGCTCTTTCTCCATACGTATCGTGCCTTGGGATACTTCAACGCCGTGGCTTTGGGCGTGCTCTACCTGGGCTTGAAGCACTCCTCCTTGCCACAGCAAGCGCCCCTCGACATCTTCCAAACGCGGCCACTCCGGCGCAATCGGCAAGTGGCCTTGAGTGACCTCCAGCGCGAGCGTTGCCGAGAGTTGATCTGATGAAGCCGCAGGTCCCAGGGGCTGACTAAGCTTCAGCGAACCTTGCGGCACTAAGCCACCAATATCGTTCTCCAACCACTCCCTCAGCTTCGGCTCAAATGCTTTCATGGGCAGCCACTGGGAGAGCGGGCGGGAGATCGCATCTACATCGGCAAATGCAATATCCAACCCAAATTGACCGCTTTGCTGCCCCGCGATCAAGCCGAACCCACCACTTACCTGGGCGCCATCCCAGTCCACATTGAGGTCACGGCCGCTAATCATGGTGTTAGGACCATCATACACCCACTCCACCACCCCTTCGGCGTGACTTAGCTGCATAGGTACATCGAAGAGTTCTGGAAAATAGAGCGTACTATCGCCTGCGCTGTTAAAGGTCACGCGGCCACGCAGGTCGCGAGCCTGCACCCAAGCGTCCAGCGGACCGCCTCCTGGCGCTTGCTGCCAGGGGAGTACAGCCACATTAGTAAGTGCAGCATCCACGCCCCATCGCCCCTCACGCTGCCCCAGGCTCAGCCCCTGCACCTGCCCTCGGGGCGAGAGCGTTTGCAATACCCGGGTGAGTGACTCAGGCAACAGCGCATACTCCCGCCAAGCCGCTAGCGAGGCGAGCTCAAACGCACTGGTTCGCAACTCCCACTGCCCCGGCTGGTGTGACAGATACCAGTGGTGTGGCAGCGCGGGGCCATCACCAACGCCTTCAGGCTGGGCCCACTCTACGGTTTCTGCATTGCCACTTAGCCACGCCTCACCGCCTTCGCTGTCGCGCAGCCACTGCCCACTGGCCTGAATGTTTCGCAGCACAGCGTACTCCACATCTTTACGTAGCGTCAGCTCGGGCACATCTAGTGCAAGCCGCGCATCAGCTAGCGCGCCTTCTTGCCAACGCCCCCATAGCTGCACATGACCGCCCACCTGTTCGAGAAAAGGCATGCGATCTGGCCGAAACAGTGCCGCCAGCACCACCAGATGATCCAACTGCATATCGAGCTGAAGCGCAGCAGAAAAGTCCCTAAAGCCTTGCTGACCGGGCTGCATTTCGGCACGCATGGTAATGGCGGGCAGCTCTGATGCCAGCACATCAGGCGCCTCGACAATATTCAGGGAGCCCTCTAATCGTGTGCGGCGATGATCGCCATTCAGAAGCAGCGAAGGTGCATGAAGCATCACAGTCTGCTGCTGGCCATGCAGCATGATGCGGCTGTTATCCACCCAAAGGCGCTGGCGCAGCAGCAGTCCAGCCCAGGCATCCAAGGATTCAAGGTCCACCTCTGGTTGTGGTGCTACCCCCAGCGGCAGCTTGGCCGGTGAAGGCCAGCCCCAGGCGATGTCAGGCTGCTGGTAGAGATGGAATTCGAGCCCAGACATACGCGCATCGCTGAAGATAGGCGCTAAGTGGCGCAACGTGGCCCAGGCATCCAAACGCAGCGACAAGCGATCAAGCCCTATCAGGGCCTGACCATCCGGCGTTTGCGCATGAAGGTCTTCAAGCTCCAGGTGCAGGACGTTGCGCTCCAGAGAGAGCGCTAGATGGTCGATGCTCACCGGCACGCCAATACGTGCCTCTAAAAGCGCCTCCAAGCGGGGGGACAATGCATCAACTTGGCTAGCAAAGAGACGCAGCGCTAACAGCAGTACCGCCAGCGTACCCAGCACAACGGCCACCCCTACTAGACAGCCACGAAAAAAAGAGCGTGGTGCCATCATTACATCAGTACGATGTCGTACTGCTCTTGGGAGTAGTGCTGCTCAACCTGAAAACGGATCGTTTTATTAATAAACGTTTCCAGGTCAGCGACCGCGGCAGACTCCTCATCAAGCAGCCTGTCCACTACTGGCTGGGATGCCAGCACCATATACGTTTCCGCACTATAAGCCCGCTCTTCACGCAGGATCTCACGGAAGATTTCGTAGCAGACCGTTTCAGGGGTTTTCAACGTGCCGCGACCACCACAGGTGGGACACGCTTCGCATAGTGTTTGTTCAAGGCTTTCCCGCGTGCGTTTACGGGTAAGCTGCACTAAACCAAGTTCGGTGACCCCGGTACATTTGGTTTTAGCATGGTCCCGCTCAAGCGCTTTTTCCAGCACGCGCAGCACTTGCCGCTGGTGCTCTACATCCACCATATCGATAAAGTCGATAATGATGATGCCACCTAAATTACGCAGCCTAAGCTGGCGGGCAATGGCAGTGGCGGCTTCCAGATTCGTCTTGAAAATAGTCTCTTCAAGGTTACGATGCCCCACATACCCACCGGTATTCACATCGATGGTAGTCATGGCCTCGGTGGGGTCAATTACCAAGTATCCTCCGGACTTGAGCTGCACCTTGCGACCTAGCGCTTTTTGAATCTCGTCTTCGACACTATAAAGGTCGAAGATGGGGCGTTCGCCGGGGTAGTACTCGATGCGATCAACAGCATCGGGCATAAACTCTTCAGCAAACTCGACCAGCTTGACGAAGTTCTCCCGGGAATCAATGCGTACTTTCTCGATATCATCCCGCATCACATCCCGCAGGGTGCGCATAAACAGCGGCAAGTCATCGTAGATGACGTTGGGAGGGGCGGCGGTGATTTTGCGCTCGCTGACCTTGCGCCAAATACGTAGCAAGAAGTACATGTCGCTGGCCAGCTCTTCATCGCCTACGCCTTCGGCCGCCGTACGCACGATAAAGCCACCCGTGACCTCAATGGTTTGCTCTTCGATACTTTTATCCAGCAGCGCTTTCAAGCGCTCCCGCTCGCGCTCATCTTCAATGCGCTGCGATACCCCGTGATGAGGCGAGTCAGGCATATAGACCAGATAGCGAGAGGGAATCGAAAGATGGGTAGTCAGCCGCGCCCCTTTGGTACCGATAGGATCTTTGGTGACTTGCACCACCAGCGCCTGACCTTCGTGTAGAAGCTGCCCGATGGTCTGCTGCTCGTCATTGGGCGTACCGGGTGGCATGACCTCATGGGCATGAATAAACGCTGCGCGCTCTAAGCCAATATCAACAAAGGCAGCCTGCATGCCAGGCAGTACGCGCACCACTTTGCCTTTGTAGATATTGCCTACGATACCGCGCCTGCGAGAGCGCTCTATTAGCGCCTCTTGCAATACGCCGTTTTCCACCAGCGCAACGCGGGTCTCCATTGGCGTTAAATTTATGAGGACTTCACCGCTCATGCAAAATTCCTTATTGGATGTCCTATTCCTTGCCAGCGCAGCGGGCGATGAGTCGGTGGTTACGAGGGATAACGGCCCGCCCAAACGGGAACCCCTTGCTGGCGTAGCAAGCGCGTTGTTTCAAATAGTGGCAGCCCCACCACAGCAGAGTGACTGCCCTGAATTTGTTCAATAAAAATGGCGGCTAAGCCTTGAATAGCATACCCACCCGCTTTATCGGCGGGTTCGCCCGTCAGCCAGTAGCAGGCGATCTCTTTTGCTGTTAACTCGCGCATGGTGACGTCCGTGGCCACACAACAGGAGAGTATACCTAGCGGCCCGCTTACCGCTACTGCCGTGAGTACCTGATGCGTGCGCCCAGAGAGCATTCTCAACATCTCAGCCGCGTGCTGTTGATTATTAGGCTTACCTAAAATGGTGCTATCAATAACCACCGCGGTATCCGACCCCAGCACGGGCAGCGCGGTTTTGCCCACCGCCGCCTGCGCTTTTGCCACCGCCAGCCGTTCTACATAGGCCGTGGGAGACTCTGCCTCAAGCGGCGTTTCATCAATATCGCTTGGCAAGACACTGACCGGCACACCGATAGAGGCCAACAGTGCCTGGCGGCGTGGTGATGCCGAGGCCAAACAGAGCACGGGGGTGTGGTTATCGTCACGCATTGGCCATTCGCCGCTCAATCGCTTTAAACATTGTGGAGAGCCACGGCCAGAGGAATGCGCTGACCAGCGATGGGATCAAGAAAGAGAGATGTATGGAAAAAACACCCGTCAGCGTTCTTAGCCACTGCTCTATCAGCTGAGCCAACCCTAACAGCACCAGCACCAATACCGACTGTTGTACCAGCGAATAAGCACGAAAACGGGGATACACTAGCGCGGCTAAAAACGTAAGAATCGAAAAAATCAGTGCATGCTGTCCAAGCGCTGTCCCCTCAATAAGATCCATCAAGAGGCCAAATACAAAGCCGTGAAAAACCCCAACTCGATCCGGCGCTTGCATACACCAATAAATCAACATTAGCCCAATCCACTCCGGGCGAAAAACCTGCCAACCATCGGCCAGTGGCATTACCTGCAAGCAGAGCGCAAAAATAAGGCTCAGCCAGACCACCACCAGTGGCACTACCGGCGCACGCGCCATTAGCGTTCCTCCTGCATGGCCGGGGAAGCTGGCTGCCCAAGCCGCTGGGCGGCATGGAGCGCATCGGCTGAAATATCCATGGACTCATCCCAAATAGAAGCATCCAACTCTTCGCGGGGTGGTGGAAAGAGCAGCAGGAAGTGGCGTGAACGCTGAAGCTGAGCCGAAGGTTCAGCAACAACCCGGGCAAATGGCTGGCCAGGGTCGTGATACACCTCGGTCACTCGCGCAACGGGGTAGCCCGGCGGAAAACGCCCTGCCAAACCAGAGGTGGTCAGTAAGTCACCTTCGCGAATATCCGCCGTATCCGGCACATGGAGAACATTCACACTGCCGTAACGGCCAGTACCCTGAACAATAAAACGCAGCCCATTGCGGTTAACCTGCACTGGTAACGCATGGCTTGCATCGGCTAACAGCAACACACGGCTAGAGTAGGCTGAAACAGCAGCCACCTGACCAACCAAACCCGATGCATCAATCACCGGCTGACCGACATAGGCACCGTTGCGGTGCCCACGATCCACCACCATTTGATGGCTAAACGGATCATTATCCAGCGAGAGTAGCTCCGCCGTGATATAGGGAATATCGCGCCGCTCGGCAGCGCCAAGCAAGTTGCGTAGCTCGGCGTTCTCAGCCGTCAGGTTAGCCAAGCGCTGCCCGCGGTGAGAGAGCGTCAAGATTTGCTCACGCAAGTGGCGGTTTTCATCCACCAGCGCCTGCTGGTCGGCGAGTGCTAGCGCGCCCCAATTCAGCAGATCACTAGGCACACTGACTACCCACTGGATGGGAGCGACAATCGTGGTCATTTGGGCGCGCACATCTTCCATGCGAGTAAAACGATGGTCGACAAACATCAACGCGCTTGCCGCCAGCACACAGAAGAATAGCCGGTAACCGGGTAGCGGCCCGTGTGAGAACAGCGGTTTAATAGGCAATCCCCCGCGTTAAACCGCTGCGATCAATCGCTCGACAGCAACTCAAAGGTGTGCCGGTCGATCATTTCCAGCGCCTTGCCGCCGCCACGCGCAACACAGGTCAGCGGATCTTCTGCCACGATAACCGGCAGGCCAGTTTCTTCGGCGATCAGCTTATCCAAGTCACGCAACAGCGCACCGCCACCGGTGAGCACCAGGCCGCGCTCGGCGATATCGGACGCAAGCTCAGGCGGAGACTGCTCAAGCGCACTCTTCACGGCAGCCACGATGGAGCCCAGCGTCTCTTGCAGCGCTTCGAGAATCTCGTGAGAATTCAGTGTAAAGCTGCGCGGAATGCCTTCTGCGAGGTTGCGGCCGCGCACGTCGATCTCGCGCAGCTCGCCACCGGGGTAGGCACACCCGATCTCTTCTTTGATGCGCTCGGCAGTGGCTTCACCAATCAAGCTGCCGTAGTGGCGGCGCACGTACGCGGTGATCGCCTCATCAAAACGGTCACCGCCTACGCGGATCGATTCTGAGTACACCACGCCATTGAGCGAAATGATCGCGATTTCCGTGGTACCACCACCGATATCCACGACCATCGAGCCCTGCGCTTCTTCTACCGGTAGCCCAGCACCAATCGCGGCTGCCATCGGCTCTTCGATCAGGAATACTTCTCGGGCACCCGCGCCTTCTGCTGACTCGCGAATTGCCCGACGCTCGACCTGAGTCGACATACAGGGCACGCACACCAGAACCCTAGGACTTGGCGTGAGGAAAGTGCTCTGGTGCACTTTACGAATAAAGTGCTGAAGCATCTGCTCGGTAACGGTGAAATCGGCGATAACGCCGTCTTTCATCGGGCGAATAGCCGTAATATTGCCAGGCGTGCGGCCGAGCATGCGTTTAGCGTCAGCACCTACCGAGGCCACGCTGCGCATATTGCCAGACTGGCGGATGGCGACTACGGACGGTTCATCGAGCACGATGCCACGACCGCGTACATAAATCAGTGTGTTGGCCGTACCCAAGTCGATCGATAGATCGCTGGAAAACAGCCCCCTCAAACGTTTGAACATGGATGTTGTTACCTAGTGCAGACCGGGAACCCTGTGCGGATGCAAACGGTATCACCGCAACCCCTTGGCAGCAAGCACGAGTCGTGCCGAACACTGCCCGTCAGGGCCATTATGTGGTACCTTTTGCGGCTATTTTCCACGTCTGCTCCGTCAGACGAATTTAAGATGACCGTATGTATACCGCTTAAAGCGAAATATGTTCCATCACGATTGCGAGGAAACCTCGATCATGGCGCTTGAAGAATCTCATGTGCGCCGGGCTGCACACTTGGCCCGACTCGCCGTTAGCGATGACCAAGCCAGTGGCTTTGTCGACGATCTCAGCCGCATTCTGGACATGGTCGACCAGCTCCAGAGCCTGGATACCGAAGGCGTCGCGCCACTGGCCCACCCGCTGGATGCCACGCAGCGCCTGCGCGCCGATGAAGTCACGGAAACGAACCAGCGCGACACGTTCCAGCGCTGTGCCCCGGCAGTGGAAAACGGTCTTTATCTGGTGCCGCGTGTGGTCGAGTAACCCACGCCCACCGCTCGTTTCCGCTTATTCTATTCGCCCCTGAACGGAGCTTCCGGGTCATGCATGATAAAACCGTAACGCAGCTCGCCGCCGCCCTAGCCAGCGGCGAACTCTCCAGCCGAGAGCTGACTTCCCACTTTTTGCAGCGCATTGAGAAAGCCGACGGTCAGCTCAATAGCTTTATTACCGTGACCGCCGAACAGGCGCTAAGCCAGGCCGAAGCCGCCGATAAAGCGCGTGCTGACGGCAAAGCAGGCAAACTCACTGGCATTCCGCTAGCGCTAAAAGATATTTTTTGTACGCAAGGCGTCAAAACCAGCTGCGGCTCCAAAATGCTCGATAACTTTCTCGCGCCTTACGACGCCACCGTGGTAGAGAAACTCAGCGCTGCGGGCACCATTAGCCTGGGTAAAACCAATATGGACGAGTTCGCCATGGGCTCCTCCAACGAAAACAGCCACTACGGCGCGGTCAAGAACCCCTGGGACCTCGCTGCCGTTCCCGGCGGTAGCTCCGGTGGCAGCGCGGCGGCAGTGGCAGCAGGGCTTGTGCCTGCAGCCATGGGTACCGATACCGGTGGTTCCATTCGCCAGCCAGCGGCGTTCTGCGGCATTACCGGCCTGAAGCCCACCTACGGGCGGGTTTCCCGTTACGGCATGATCGCCTACGCCTCCAGCCTCGACCAGGCAGGCCCCATGGCACGCACTGCCGAAGATTGTGCGCACCTGATGAACGTGATTGCCGGTCACGATGTACGCGACTCCACCAGCGTCGCCCGTGGCGTGCCGGACTACACCGAGACGCTCAACGCCCCGCTCTCCGGGCTTAAGATCGGCCTGCCGAAAGAGTACTTTGGCGACGGTTTAGACCCAGAAGTAGAAAAGGCTGTGCGTGAAGCGGTGAAGGTGTATGAGTCGCTGGGTGCCACAGTGCGCGAAGTCAGCCTCCCGCATACCCACTACGCAATTCCCGCTTACTACGTCATTGCTCCCGCCGAGGCGTCGTCTAACCTTTCGCGCTACGATGGTGTTCGCTTTGGCCACCGCTGCGATGCTCCTACGGACCTGATTGATCTCTATACCCGCTCGCGGGCGGAAGGCTTCGGTGAAGAGGTGAAGCGCCGCATTCTGATCGGCACCCACACGCTATCGGAAGGCTTCTTCGACGCCTACTACACCAAAGCGCAGAAGGTTCGCCGCCTGATTCGCCAGGACTTCCTCGACGCCTTTGAAGATGTCGATGTACTGATGGGCCCAGCCTCCCCCACGCCTGCCTTCGACCTGGGCGCGAAGAAAGACCCGGTCTCCATGTACCTGCAAGATATCTACACCATCGCCGTTAACCTGGCGGGTATTCCTGGCATCAGCGTTCCCGCAGGCTTTGCGGGCGGTCGCCCGGTAGGCTTACAGATATTGGGCACCCACTTTGCCGAAGCGCAGCTGCTCAACGTGGCCCACCAGTTCCAACAAGCGACCGACTGGCACCTTCAACTGCCCGCCTTTGCCGAGGAGAACGCCTAATGCAATGGGAAACCGTGATTGGGCTGGAAGTTCACGTTCAGCTCGCAACGCGCTCTAAGATTTTTTCCGGTGCCTCCACCGCGTTTGGTGCCGAGCCGAACACCCAGGCCTGCGCCGTTGATTTGGGCCTGCCGGGCGTCCTGCCAGTACTGAATGAGCAGGCCGTCGCCATGGCCGTGCAGTTTGGCCTCGCCGTCCACGCTGAGATTCCTGAAGTCTCGGTGTTTGACCGCAAAAACTACTTCTACCCGGATCTTCCCAAGGGTTACCAAACCAGCCAGATGTATCATCCCATTGTGGGTGCTGGCGACGTTGAGATTACCCTGGATGACAACACCACCAAACGGATTCGCATCCACCACGCCCACCTGGAAGAGGACGCCGGCAAGTCGCTGCACGAAGACTTCCACGGTATGACCGGCATCGACTTGAACCGGGCAGGCACGCCGCTGTTAGAGATCGTTTCAGAGCCAGATATGCGCAGTGCGAAAGAAGCGGCCGCCTATCTCAAAGCGATTCACTCCATCGTCACCTATCTGGGCATTTCCGACGGCAACATGGCCGAAGGCTCGATGCGTTGCGACGTCAACGTGTCGGTACGCCCTAAAGGGCAAGAAGCGTTTGGGACTCGTGCAGAAATTAAAAACGTCAACTCGTTCCGCTTTGTGGAGCGCGCCATTGCGTTTGAAGTCGAACGTCAGATTGAACTGATTGAAGACGGCGGCAAAGTAGTGCAAGAGACCCGCCTGTTTGATCCAGAGCGCGACGAAACCCGCAGCATGCGCACCAAGGAAGAGGCGAACGACTACCGCTACTTCCCCTGCCCCGACCTGCTGCCGGTGGTGCTGGATCAAGCCTACCTGGATCACCTGCGCAACCAACTGCCGGAGCTGCCCGCCGATAAGCGTGCCCGCTTCCAGAATGAGCTAGGCCTGTCGGCTTACGACGCTAACGTGCTATCAGCCAGTCGTGAAATGGCGGAGTTTTTCGAGGAAGTACACCGGGTATGTGGCGACGCCAAGCAGGCGGCCAACTGGGTACAGGGCGAACTTTCCGGCGCGCTGAACCGCGAGAATCTGAGCATCCAAAATAGCCCAGTGTCAGCCCAACAGCTTGGCGAACTCATCAGACGTGTGCTGGATGACACCATTAACGGTAAAGCCGCTAAGCAAGTGTTCCAAGCGCTATGGAATGGCCAGGGCGAGAGCGCGGATGCCGTCATCGAGGCAAAAGGCTTAAAGCAGGTGACCGACACCGGCGCGATTGAAGCGATGATCGATCAAGTCATTGCCGAAAGTCCGGCGCAGGTGGCGCAGTACCGTGATTCCGAGCCCGAGAAGCGTGGCAAGATGATTGGCTACTTTGTGGGTCAGGTGATGAAGGCATCACGCGGCACGGCTAACCCGCAGCAGGTCAACGGCTTGCTGAAAGAGAAGCTGGATGCGCTGCTATAGAAAACGCGCATAGGTGCGGTGATAGACCACAAGCGGCTGCTTCGGCAGCCGCTTTTTTTTATGGCTGATTTTTATGATTAGGACAGCTGGCTAGGCTGGGTAAAGCGCTTAAGCTGCGCGCAGCCCGCCGCCCAGACGTCAGCCTCTAGCTCGACAATGGCCGCCGTGGGGAAGCCAACGCCCTGGCTTGGCGTGCCTTCGACCAACAACCCAGCCAAGTCGCCCACCAAGGGCATGTGGCTGACCAGCATAATCGGCGCGTCATCACGATGAGTGAGCAACCACTCGCTCACATCGCTCGGCGGGTCTTCCGGGGTAATAAATGACAGCGTGTTAAGCGGCACGCCCAAGGCATCGCTAATCCGCTGGGCGGTTTGCTGAGCGCGCACATAGGGGCTTGCGTAGAGCATTGGCAGCGTCAGCTCGCCCTGCTCAACGCGCGATGCCAGCCAGCGGGCCATGGTCTCGGCCTCGCGCTCCCCTCTGGGCGTCAGCAGTCGGGCGTGGTCTGGAAAACCTGGGGCGGCTTCGCCATGGCGCATAATCAATACGCTATTCATACCGCTATTCATCGCAACCTCCGCTGTTGTGTTGGCCCTGGTGGGCCTGCTCGCGATGCGCCTGCTGAACCGCTTCCCGGGGCAGGATAAATTCCACATCGCTGCTCTGCTCTCCCATCATGAGCGTACTCGCCATTTCTTGTGCGGGCACCCCATCGAAGAGCACACGATTCAACCCTTCGGCCAACGGCATATAAACCCCCATCTCGCGCGCTTTTGCGCAGACCAGCTTGACGGTATTGACGCCTTCCGCCACTTGGCCAAGCGCAGCCACCGCTTCCTCTAACGACAGCCCCGTACCCAGTGCATGGCCCACGCGGTAATTGCGCGACAAGTTAGACGAGCAAGTGACGATCAGGTCGCCCACGCCTGCCAAACCAAGAAACGTCATGGGGTTGGCCCCCTGGGCAACGGCGAAACGGCTCATCTCGGCCAGCGCTCGGGTCATCAGCATGCTGCGGGTGTTCTCCCCCATCCCCAGCGCCGCGGCCATGCCCGCTGCAATGGCGTAAATATTCTTTAATGCGCCCCCCAGCTCCACGCCGTGACGATCATTACTGGCGTATACGCGGAAATAGCGACAGCCCAGCACTTGCTGTACTCGAGTGCGCGTTAGCGCATCCGCACTGGCGATCACCGTGGCGGTCAACTGCTTGTCAGCAATCTCGGAGGCCAAATTAGGCCCTGCAATGACGCCAATATGGGGGAAGCCGGTCTCCTGCTCCAGCACTTGGCTCATCAGTAAAAAGCCATCTTGCTCAATCCCTTTGGTGGTGCTGACCAGGATTTGTTCGGGCGAGAGCCAGGGCTTGGCCGCTTGCACCACGCTGCGAAACGCTTTCGACGGGATGGCAATCAGCACCAGTTCGGCACCCGTCAGCACCGATTTCAAGTCGGTCGATGCGGTGACGGCAGGGTTGATCGCATAGTCGGGAAGATAGCGGCCGTTGCGGTGCTCTCGGTTGATCTGCGCGACCAGCGCCTCGTCGCGCAACCATTGACGCACGTTAGCGCCATTGTCGGCGGCGATACTGGCCAGCGCGGTACCAAAACTCCCGCCCCCCAGCACCGCGACGTTACTTTGCTGCTCTGCCATAGCCATGTCCTGAGTTCTTTTACGTAACGGTGGGCCTCAACCCCCATTTTGATAAGCACTATCTTAACAAAACAAGCGGGCCGCTTGGTCAACCAAGCGGGCCGCGACTAGCGAGCTTAGGGCATTAAGCCGTCAACACACTATTGAGGCGCTTCACGTAGGCAGCCGGGTCGTCCAGATGGCCGCCCTCGGCAATGATCGCCTGATCCAGAAGGATGTGGGCTAACTGGCCAAATAGATCACCCTCTGCATTTTCCAAACGGGCCACTAGGGCATGGTTGGGGTTGAGCTCCAGAATGGGCTTCACCTCCGGCAGCTTCTGGCCTGCGGCTTCCATAATGCGGCGCATTTGGTAGCCCATCTCGTGCTCGGGCAGTACCACACAGGCGGGTGAATCGGTCAGGCGGTGGGTGATTTTCACCTCTTGAACGCCATCGCTCAGCGCTTCTTTGACGCGCTTTACGAGATCTTCCTTCGCCTTGGCCGTCTCTTCCTGGGCTTTTTTCTCGGCTTCGTCTTCGACATCGCCCAGGTCCAGCTCGCCTTTGGCCACGTCGGCGAAAGGCTTGCCATCGAACTCGGTCAGGTGGCTCATCAGCCACTCATCGATACGATCGGAGAGGAGCAGCACCTCGATACCTTTCTTGCGGAAAATCTCCAGGTGCGGGCTGTTCTTCGCGGCATTGAAGCTATCCGCCACCACGTAGTAGATCTTCTTCTGACCTTCCTTCATGCGCTCGACGTATTCGGCCAGAGAATGCTCCTGGGCGGACGTGTCGGTATGCGTGGAAGCAAAGCGCAGCAGACCGGCGATTTTTTCGCGGTTAGCGAAGTCTTCACCTGGGCCCTCTTTCAGCACACTGCCAAAGGTGTTCCAGAACGTTTGATACTGCTCGCTATCTTTGGACAGTTTCTTGAGCATGTCCAGCGCACGCTTGGTGAGCGCCCCTTTGATCTTGTCGACCTTGGGATCTTGCTGCAGCAACTCACGGGAGACGTTCAATGAGAGATCGCGCGTATCCAGCACACCCTTGATGAAACGCAGGTAGAGGGGCAGGAACTGCTCGGCATCATCCATGATGAAGACACGTTGCACGTAAAGCTTCACACCGCGCGAGCCATCACGGTCGAACATGTCGAACGGTGCGCGGCCCGGCACGTAGAGCAGGCTGGTGTACTCGAGCTTACCCTCGACTTTGTTGTGACTCCAGGTAAGCGGGTCACTGAAGTCGTGGGCAACGTGCTTGTAGAACGCCTTATACTCGTCGTCGCTGATCTCGCTCTTCGGGCGCGCCCACAGCGCGGTAGCTTCGTTGACAGTTTCCCACGTCGTCACTTCGCTACCTTCGATCTCGTTACCGTCGTCATCCTTGGCGGTTTCGACCTTGGGCATACGCACCGGCACTTCGATGTGGTCAGAGTACTTGCGCACCAAGCTTTGCAGGCGGTAGTCGTCGGCGAACTCTTTTGCATCGTCTTTTAAATGCAGGGTGATTTCCGTGCCGTGAGCGTCACGCTCGATGTCGGCAACAGTAAACTCGCCTTCGCCTTTGGAGCGCCACTCGACGCCTTCAGATGCGGCGGTGCCCGCTTTACGAGTACGTACGACCACTTCGTCGGCCACGATGAAGGCCGAATAGAAACCAACCCCGAACTGACCGATCAGCTTGGCGTCTTTTTGCTGCTCGCCGGAGAGCTGCTTCAAAAACTCTGCCGTACCGGAACGCGCGATGGTGCCCAAGTTGGCAATCACATCTTCGCGGTTCATGCCGATACCATTATCGCGCAGCGTGATGGTGTTGGCGTCGCGGTCGTGCTCGATCTCGATACGCAGCTCGCTATCGCCTTCGTATAGAGCGTCGTTATCGAGTGCGGCATAGCGTAACTTGTCACAGGCATCAGCGGCGTTGGAAATCAGCTCGCGTAGAAAAATCTCCCGATTCGAGTACAGGGAGTGGATCATTAGATTCAGGAGCTGTTTGACTTCCGTCTGAAAGCCAAGAGTTTCTTCATGGGTCGCAGTCGTCATGCGCTTAGCCCTCATTGATCACGTGTTGCTTGACGCCTCTGCCCACAGGCAGAGGCGGAAAAGGTAGTGAACTCAATATGGGGATAAGTGAAGGGATTTCAAGAAGGTGTGCGTGAAGAAGCGGTGGCTGCCTCAGTAGCCGATTTCCAAGCGCGATAGTCGGCCAACTGCGTATCGACGCGGTTTAGTAACCAGCCTACGATCAATACGTCATCGACCACTCCTAGCAGCACCAAAAAGTCGGGGATCAGGTCGAATGGCATGACCAGGTAGGCCAACGCCAGCGCCATGGTGCCAAACGCAGACCAGGGAATCGGCCTGAAATCTCCTTTCAGCACATCGCGGGTCATGGGTAAAAATAGCTTGAGCGCACGGGCGATACGTTTAACGGCCCATACGCGTGTTTTCAATCGACGAAACAATCCCCAAACGGATAATCGTGCCATCGTTATCGAATCCTCTTAGTGTCACGATTGTCAGAACCTTATCTGTGCGTATAGTTCACTTGTCCGTATAGTTCACTATTGCGCCTTTGACCCTACCAGCGAGCAAGAGGGAGTGCCATGCCGGCTACGCCATTACGTTCTACCCTTCGCACTCTATGCGCAGCAGCCATCATCGGCCTACCGACGGGGAGTTGGGCAGCCACTGATGACGCTATGCGTGATGCGCTCAACGCCGCACGCCAGCAGCAGTGGCAACACATCGATGAGCGCGCCATCGAAGGACACATACTCAGCGGTTATGTCACCTATCACCGCTTACGCAACCAGTTGCCCAACGTGGCCGCCAGTCAAGTGCTGCAGTTCATCGAACAGCATGCCGACTCTCCGCTATCGGAATGGATGCGCGGCCAAGCCATTGCCAAATATGGTCATGCAGGACGTTACGGCGATCTACTCACCGTCGCCGATGGCGAGCCTGCTGGAACGGCACGTCAGTGTTACTACTACATGGCGCTCATCGACCGTGCCCCAGAAGAGTCGCGCCGCGCGGGCTTGGCGCTTTGGCGAGTAGGCAGCTCACAGCCCGATGCCTGTGACCCCCTTTTCAACCGCCTACGGGCCGATGGCACTATCGATGCGACCGCCATCTGGGAACGCAAGATGCTAGCTTGGCAAGCGGGCGAATCGCGCCTGAGTAACTACCTAGGCGGACTACTGAGCAGCGAGTGGCAAACGGCCCTCGACACAGTGGACGCGGTCAGCAACAACACCAGGGCTATCACCAGCGCCCCCACCTGCCTAGGCCCGGAGTGCAGAGCCACGGCGGCTTTCTACCAAGCCGCCATGCAGCGCCTGACCCGAGACGACACGCCTACCGCTTTCGCCGCTTGGCAGCAGCTCTCGCCGCGCTTGAACTTAACGTCGCTAGAGCGCCAAGTGATCGATGAGGAACTGGCGTTCTATGCCCTTGTACGCAATGTACCTGGCACTCTGGGCTGGGTCGATAGTGTGCTGCCCTCTCTAGAGAGCGAACGCGTGCTGGAGCTGCGCGTACGTCGCGCCTTGGCAGACCGCCAGTGGACAGAGGTGATGCACTGGATTGCTGAAATGCCTTCCAGCCAGCAAGAGAGCAGCCGCTGGCAGTACTGGCTGGGGCGTGCCAACGAACAGCTGGGTAATCAGGAAGCTGCTCAGGCGCGCTACCAGCAGGCTGCCCAGGACCGTAGTTTCTATGGCTTTGCCGCCGCTGAGAAAATCGGCCAACCGTACCGACTCAACCACGAGCGCCACCACTTCGACGAAGCCACCCGCGAGGATATCGCGCGACTGCCCGCCGTACAGCGAACGCAAGCGCTGCTGCGTATTGGCGAAGAGGGCCTGGCCAACAGCGAGTGGCTGCATGCCGTGCGCGAAGCATCGCCTTACCAGGCTCGTGCCCTCGCCGACTACGCTGCCCAGCAGCAGTGGCATGCCCGGCTGGTACAAACCACTATTGCTGGCGAGATGTGGGATGCGTTGGAGTGGCGCTTTCCACCCGCTTACCGCGATGACTTTTTGGCTTGGGGTCATCAAACCGGCGTTGACCCTTATCTGCTGATGGCAATCACTCGCCGAGAAAGCGCCTATAACCCGGTTGCCCTCTCTCCTGCAGGTGCACGTGGCTTAATGCAGTTAATGCCGGGCACTGCCGCGCAGGTGAGCCGCCAGTTGGGGCTTAACGACCCCGGGCCTTATGGCGTACTGGAGCCTGAACTGAATATTCGCCTGGGTAGCACTTACCTTCGCGACAAGTTAGAACGCTATCAGGGCAACCGCTTAGCGGCGACTGCCGCTTATAACGCAGGCCCTGGTCGCGTAGACCAGTGGCTGGGCAGCAACAGCATGGAGTCGTTCGACCTGTTCGTGGAGAGCATCCCCTTCCGCGAAACCCGCGATTACGTGCAGGCCGTACTGAGCTATCGGGTCATCTTCGAGAGCCTGGCCAACGGCGGTAGCAGTGAAGGCGTTTCGCTATTGAACGACAGCGAGCAGAGCGTTCGCTACGACCGCGCGCTGGTTCAACGCTAAGCCTGTCTCCGCTCCCCTCCCGCGCCCGGTCACACCGGGCGCTGCTCCAGCGCCAGCCGCAGCCCGAACATGACCAGCACCGCCCCCGTGGCCGCATTCAGGGTTTGTGCAAAGCGCGCGCTGGCCAGCCATTTGCTGGCGCCTCCCACCATCAGCACCACGCTGATCTGCCAGATATTAGCAATGACAAAATGTACGCCTGCCAGCCAGAGTGATTTCAGCAGCGCGGGGTCGGTGGGTGCGATAAATTGCGGCAAAAACGCCATATAGAAAATCACGGTTTTAGGATTCAGCACATTCGAAAGAAGCCCCTCTTTGATCGGCTGCCAAAACGGCACTGGCGTGGACTCTTTCATAACACCTTTCACCGGCAGCGGTGTTCCCTGGCGAGCTGCCAGCAGACTAGTGATACCCAGCCAAATCAGATATGCCGCCCCTGCCAGCTTCAGCATATTAAACGCCCAAGCCGACTGCAGCAGAATGAACGAAATCCCTAACGCAGAAACGGTGGCATGCACAAACAAGCCGCAGCAAATCGCTACGCTAGTGGCCACCCCATCCCGAATCCCGCCTCGCGCTGTATTACGGATCACCAAGAGCGTGTCTACCCCTGGGCTTATCGATAGCAGCGTAATTGCCACAACGAAAGGGATAAACTGCGCATCAATAAGATTGAGTTCCATCATGGGCCAGGCTCGCTGAGTGATAAAAAATCGGGTAAGCGGATTAAATGGTTGATCTTACCTTTGCATGAGAGTGAGACAGACCGGCATCTCATCGGATTATCTGGTTGATGCTTCACCTACTGCTGGTGCATGTTTCCTTCGCTAATTCCAGCAAGAATCCCACACGCCTCAACCTCCCGGTCATCGTTGCAACTCGCTCTCAGTGAAACGAGTTGTTTCTCAAGCGCTTGCAGAGCGGTTATCTGCGACCGCACATGAGAGATGTGATCATCGAGCAAGGCGTTGACGGCGGTACAAGGCTGATGAGGGTCGTCCTGATAGCTCTGTAGTTCGTGAATCTCAGCCAGTGACAGGCCCAGGATTCTGCAGCGACGGATGAAGGCCAGCCCCTCACCATGCTTCTCGGTATAGACACGGTAACCGTTGTCCTGCCGATCAGGCGGCGGCAACAAGCCCTGCTGTTCATAGAAGCGGATCGTCTGTGTTTCGACCCCTACCAACTGCGCCAACTGACCAATGCGCATCAGCCTCCTCCCCAACGGATTCTTTACTCTATTGACCTTATAGTAGCTTTATAGTTTTAAATGGTACCACAACATTGTTCAAGTGGAGTCGTATCATGAGCAAATCCTGTGGTGGCGCCTGTGGCGGTGATGCAACGTCCGCAGCGGATACCGATATACAGGCCTCCTCCGAGGCGCCAGGGAGATGGGTCAGTGTTTATGCCGTGCCGAAGATGGACTGTCCATCAGAAGAACGAATGATTCGCCTAGCCCTGAACGGCTTTGAGGAGATTCGGGCGCTGTCCTTCGACTTGTCGAACCGCCGGCTGAAGGTCGTGCATGACGGCGAGGTCGAGCCCGTCACCTCGAAACTGAAGACCTTGGGGCTAGGCGCCTCGCTTCAGGAAACCGTCGCTGCAAATCCGGAGACCATCAAGGCCGCCGAGTTTTCGGCAGCTTCTGCTAAGCAAGAATCCGGGACCCTGCGCTGGTTGCTCGGCATCAATGCACTTCTGTTCGTGGTGGAAATGACTGCCGGTCTGATGGCTCAGTCAACTGGCCTCATTGCAGAGTCCCTGGACAATTTTGCTGATGCGGCGGTGTACGGGCTTGCCCTTTATGCGGTTGGACATAGCGTGAAAATGCAGCTACGTGCCGCGCATCTTGCTGGTGTACTGCAACTGATCTTGGCTGTGGGCGTGCTCGTAGAGGTGGTGAGACGCTTTGTATTCGGTAGTGAGCCTGAATCGCTGGTGATGATGGCTATCGCATTCGTCGCATTGATTGCCAATACCAGTTGTCTGCTGCTCATATCCAAACATCGGGAAGGCGGGGCGCACATGAAGGCAAGCTGGATATTCTCGGCCAACGACGTGGTGATCAACCTGGGGGTCATCACCGCCGGCGCCCTGGTCGCGTGGACCGGTTCCAATTATCCGGATCTAATTATCGGCACCATCGCGGGGCTCGTCGTGCTTAACGGTGCCAGACGCATTTTGGCGTTGAAGGGTTAAATAATGCTCATTATTGGCAAAAAGCTCTCGCCGTATGCCCTATTGTCCATATCGGGCCTGCTGGCAGCGTCTGATCAGGCTGTAAAGTGGCTGGTGCAGCAATCAATGGCCTATGGCGAGTATGTTTCGGTGACCCCGTTCTTTAACTGGGTGCACCTATGGAACACCGGTGCCGCATTCAGTCTTTTTGCGAATGGTGGAGGCTGGCAGCGCTACTTTTTTATCGGAATCGCGGTAGTGGTCTCGATTTTTCTGATCAAGCTGATCCTTGAAAATCGTCATAAAGGAGAAGCCATCGCTTACAGTCTTATCCTCGGTGGCGCCATGGGCAACCTGATTGACCGGGTCTTTCGCGGCTATGTTGTGGATTCCTTTGATTTCTATTGGCGAGACTGGCATTGGCCGGCCTTCAACCTGGCTGATATTGCAATTGTCCTCGGTGCCTTACTTTTCGTTTCCAGCAGCTTGTTGGGTAAAAAAGCAAACACCAATGCCGAGCCGGATGGATCTGACTGACACTGCGGCTGCATGAGTACGTGGAGAAGGAATCCTTCAACCACCCCTACACCTTTGTGGCGGCACAGACCGGCCTGGACGAGAAGACGGTGCGCGACATCTTCAACGCCCGCGCCGAGTTCCTGGGGCGCTGGCACCGCTTCGAGACGCCCCGCATCCTGGGCATTGACGAGCTATACCTGAACAAGCGCTACCGCTGCATTCTGACCAACATTGAGGAGCGAACCCTGCTCGACCTGCTGGCCACCCGCCGCCAGAACGTGGTGACCAACTACCTGATGAAGCTGAAAGACTGGCAGAAGGTCGAGATCGTCAGCATGGACATGTGGAACCCCTACCGGGCAGCGGTCAAGGCTGTGCTGCCCCAGGCCCGTATCGTGGTCGATAAGTTCCATGTGGCCGGTGGTGCGCATGGCCAACGATGCCCTAGAGAGAGTGCGCAAGGGCCTCAGAAAGGAGCTGAAACCGTCCCAGAGCCGGACTCTCAAGGGAGACCGGAAAATCCTGCTGAAACGCGCTCACGAAGTCTCAGACCGGGAGCGCCTCATCATGGAGACCTGGACAGGCGCGTTCCCGCAACTGCTGGCCGCCTACACCACGAAGCACAAGAAGAAGGCACCGACTGCGAAGGTCTCTCCTTTCTACAAGAAAACCATCGGTTACGGACTGCCGGACTTCGCAGAGGAACTCAACTACGGAGTCGATCTATCAACCATCTGAGGGTGGTATCAGATTGATGGGGTGAAGGTGCCCCATCAACCATTAAATCCGTATACCCAAAAAATCTTAACCACGTCACTACTGGACGTGCTGATTATTTGCTTCTAAAGTGGATTTGGTAGGTAGGCAATGAGCCACCTGCTCAATCATTAAGCACGTTAAGGATATGAACGATGGCAACTGGCACTGTCAAGTGGTTCAACGACACCAAAGGTTACGGCTTCATCTCTCCCGATGACGGCGGTGACGATCTCTTTGCCCACTTCTCCGAAATTCAAGCTGAAGGTTTTAAGACCCTGCAAGATGGTCAGAAAGTCAGTTTCGAGGTGACTCAGGGTAAAAAAGGCCTTCAGGCCTCCAACATTCGCGTTGCTTGAACCGCACCGAATGGATAAAGGCCCGGAATACGGGCCTTTTTTTATAGGTTGGGGTTTACTTCTTAAGACGATGTATCCAACGTGTCATCCGAGGAGCTTTCGGCCTCTTGCGCTTCGCTATCGTCACTGCTGGGGCGCTCACTCTCCAAGGCTTGGAACTGCTCTTCTAGGCGCTGCTGGGCCTCTTCGAATTGACGTTCGGTATCTTCGATGAGCGCATCCACATCTTGCGCTTCTAACCCACCTTCCACGGAAGAGCCTTCGGGTAAACTGCTTTCGCGCTCCCAGCTTGGCTCGATGGGATCGTTCTCCATGGGTGCCAGTTCGGGCGACTGCTGCTCGATTTCTTGAAACTGTTGCTCCAACTGACGCTGTGCCTCTTCGAAACGACGCTCAGTCTCGGCAATCACGTCATCGACATCAGAACGCGTGGTTTCACCCGGCATTGCGCTGGCTTCGTCAAGGGCTTCGTCGGGGTCGGCGGCCAGCGTCTCTTCGTCCGCCTGCAGGGGCTCCGAAGTTGACTCACTGACGGTGGAAGACAGGTCTTCCTGAACATTGGAAGGCTCGGACGCCTGACGTTCAATGTCGTCTTCCACCTGGGAGGGCGAAGGAACATCGTCACTACTGGTGTCAGGTGCAGCGGCTAGCGTCTCACTGGGCTGCTCGGCCGCGCTCTCTTCCGGTACGACATTTGCCTCTTCTTGACTGTCGCCGCAGGCACTCAGCAGTAGGGCCAAACTGGCCAGTAGCGGCATCCATACACGGTAGCTCATCGAGTCATGCTCCTTAATGGTTCGAATTCATTAGTGGCGGTCGTTGGCAGACAACAGCGAACAGCCTTCTGGTAAGCGTACCTTCAACGCTAGCGGGACGACTTCAGCGGTGAATCGTTGATAGCGTTTTGCCTCACCATCCAGGGTCAGCGGCCAAGGTTCATCATCGGACCGAGTGGTAACGGTCAACTGGCTGGCAGTGAAGTAGCGCACATAACGCCCTTCTGCGGGGAACTGCTGTAGCTCGCCTAGCAGCGCAGGGAGCTCCGTCACCGAATGAAAATCTTTGACCAGCAGAACGTCCAATCGCCCATCATCAAGCTTGGCACGAGGGGCCAGCACCTGCCCCCCACCCGATTGACGCCCATTGCCCAGTGCCAGCAGCAGCAGTGACGCGGCCTGCTCATGATCGCCCCAGTGCAACGTGCCGCGATAACTGCGATGCCGCCACGCCTTGAGCGCCCCCATCAGTGAGTAGGCTCCTCCCCCTAACATGCGTTTTAACGTTTTGGGGGTAGAGGAGGTAATTTCTGCGCCAAAACCACCGGTGGTCATATTGATGTAATAGCATACCGACGGTTCGCCACTGGTTTCTGCCGTCATACGAATCACATCGATGGGCGCAGACGGCAAGCGAACGGCATCCGCCAGTGCGCGATCCGGCTTCAAAGGTAACCCCACCGAAGTGGCAAAATCATTCGCGCTGCCCATCGGCACCACGCCCAAGCTCGGACGATGGTCATGGGGGATGCGCATTAGCCCGTTAACCACTTCGTTTACCGTGCCATCGCCGCCACAGGCGATCACACTGGTAGCTCCTAGTTCAACGGCTTGGGCCGCAAACTCGGCGGCATCGCCACCTTCCCAAGTAGCGCGAACAATCATCGGCGTCCCTGCCTTGCGCTGTGCTTCAACGGCCTCGCGTAGCGCCGGATTTCCGGCAGACTGACCGTTAATAATCAGTAAATAACACTGCTGTGAATCTGTCACCGGTGTCTTCCCTCTCCATGGTTAATTCCCTGGATGCACGTTATGCCAGCGCTTTCTCGACCACCTCGAACACGTTGGACGACAGCGGTTCTTGTTTGATCCGCTCTAGCTCCGCACGCATTAACTGCTGACGCGCTTCATCAAAACGCTGCCAGCGGGTTAAGGGGGTGATTAACCGCGCGGCAATCTCTGGATTCAGGCGGTTTAGCTCAATCACCACATCTGCCAACAGCGCGTACCCTTTGCCATCCAAGCGATGGAAATTGACCCGATTTTGCGCAAAGGCACCTACTAACGCACGCACCTTGTTGGGGTTCTTGATGGAGAACGCTGGGTGCTGCATTAGGTACTTTACGCGCTCCAATACGTCCGGCTGAGGGCGCGATACCTGAATCGTAAACCACTGATCCATCACAAGCGGGTCGTGTGCCCACTTTTCACCAAACGCTTTCAGCGCGGGGTTAGCCAAATCATCACGGTCGCTGTGTACTAACAGTGTCAACGCATGGCGTACATCGGTCATATTATGATCAGCGGCAAACTGCGCTTCACAAAGTGCCACACTCTCGTCGTCCTCAATGGACATTAAGTAAGATAGCGCTATGTTTTTGAGACTGCGCTGGGCAATTTGTTCAGGCGTCGGCGCATAAGCTTCATCAGTGCTATTCTCTTTATACACGGCGATAAATTCATCACGCAGCGCCTGAGCCAAGGATTGGCGCACAAACTCACGCGCGGCGTGAATCGCATCCACATCGACAATCGGCTGCTGCTCGGCGATGTAGGCTTCCGATGGCAGCGTTAGCATCTCAGCCAGTACCGCCTTGTCATCCATGGAGGAAGTCAGGAGCGTTCTAAAGGCTTCTACCACCCGGCTATCCATGACCTTCTCTACCCCGTTGCGGTGGGCGGCGATCAAGTCATCCAGCGCCAACAGTGCGAGCCTTTGCCCCGCGTCCCAGCGGTTGAAACCATCGCTATCGTGGGTCAGTAAGAAGGCCAAATCTTCGCGAGAGTATGGGAAGTGCAGTTTTACTGGGGCGGAGAAGTCGCGCAGCAGCGATGGAACCGGCGCCTCTGCCACATCGGTGAAGATGAAGGTCTGCTCATCGTCGGTCAGGTGAATGACCGCGTCCTTACCCAGCTTTTCACCTTCAAGCGTCAGAGTAAGATCCTGACCGGACTTTGTGCCCACCAAGCCCATGCGCACAGGAATATGCAGCGGCTGCTTGTCGGGCTGGCCGGGAGTGGCGGGGGTACGCTGGCGCAGCGTCAAATGGTACTCGGCGTTGGCGTAGTCGTACTCACCGTGGGCATCGATTTCCGGCGTGCCCGCCTGGGAGTACCAGCGCATGAACTGGCTTAAATCGATGCCCGATACCTCGGCCATGCAGCCCACGAAGTCTTCGATCGTCACGGCCTGACCGTCAAAGCGCTCGAAATAGAGATCCGAGCCACGGCGGAAGGCCTCCCAGCCCAGCAGGTTACGCAGCATGCGCACAACTTCCGCCCCTTTTTCATAAATGGTCAGAGTGTAGAAGTTGGTGATCTCGATATAGTGATCCGGACGAACCGGATGCGCCGTGGGACCTGCATCTTCGGCAAATTGCGCGGTGCGGAAAAACGAGACGTCTTGAATGCGCTTGACAGGGGCTGAATTGATATCCGCAGAAAAACACTGATCGCGGAATACCGTAAAACCTTCTTTTAGCGAGAGCTGGAACCAGTCGCGGCACGTCACGCGATTCCCCGACCAGTTGTGGAAGTATTCGTGGGCCACAATGCTTTCGACATTCTGAAACGCCGCATCGGTGGCGGTATTGGGGTGGGTCAGCACGGCAGCGGAGTTAAAAATGTTTAATCCTTTGTTCTCCATCGCCCCCATATTGAAGTCATTCACCGCCACGATCATAAACAGATCTAAGTCATACTCGCGGCCGTAGGTCTCTTCATCCCAAGTCATTGCCCGCTTTAGCGAGGCCATGGCGTGGTCGGTCTTATCGAGATTCTCTTGCTCCACCCAGAGCTGTAACGTCACGTTACGGCCACTCATGGTGGTGAAGTGATCTTCGACCTTGGTTAAATCGCCTGCCACCAGCGCAAAAAGATAGCAGGGCTTGGGGTGCGGATCTTCCCAGGTCACAAAGTGCCGGCCGCTCTCTAAGGTGCCCTGATCAACTGGGTTACCGTTCGCCAACAGCACCGGCTCCCGCTGCGCATCACCTATCACGGTGACCTTAAACGTAGCCATAACATCCGGGCGGTCAGGGTAATAGGTGATGCGGCGAAATCCTTCCGCTTCGCACTGCGTGCAGTACATGCCGTTCGATTGATACAGCCCTTCTAAGGCAGTGTTACTGCTAGGAGAAATCTCGACTTCGCTCTCCAGGGTAAACGCTGCCGGAACACTGGGAATTGTGAGCGTCTCATCGGTGAGCTGGTAATCGGCCTCAGCGAGCGCCTGGCCGTTGATCGCGAGCGCGTGCAGCGTCAGGTGTTCGCCGTTCAGCACCAGCGGCGTAGTTTGTTCAGCACTGGCGTGGCGCTCTACGGTAAGGCGTGCTTTAACACGGGTCGCGGTGGGGTCAAGATCAAACGTCAGCTCGGTATGGGTCACTTGGTAGGCGGGCGGCTGATAGTCGCTTAAATAAACCGGCTGCGGATCAGACATAATGCGAAACTCCTGTAAGCTTTAAGTAGTCGAGTAGCGCAAACGCTGCGCTACTCAATGAATATTTCTTATAATCGTTAATCGCGGAAATTATCAAACTGCAGCGGCAAATCAGGCCCTTCTTCACCGCGCAGTAGTGCCATCACACTCTGCAAATCATCGCGCTTTTTACCCGTTACGCGCACCTTCTCGCCCTGAATTTGAGCCTGTACTTTCAACTTACTGCCTTTGATACGCTTTACCACATCTTTGGCTTCTGCTTGGTCGAGGCCCTGCTTGAGCTCTACTTCCTGGCGCGCCTTCACACCAGACAGCACCGCGTCTTTAACGTCCATGCAACGTGCGTCGATACCGCGGGCAATCAGTCGGTTACGCAACACGTCCAGCATTTGCTTGAGCTGGAAATCTACTTCGGCCTCGAGCAGCACCTTATCGCCTTCCAACGTGAAGCTGGCATCGACGCCTTTAAAGTCAAACCGTGACTGTACTTCACGGTTTGCTTGGTCAACCGCATTGGCGGCTTCGTGCTGATCGAATTCTGACACGATATCAAATGAGGGCATGACACTATTCCTGACAAGACATGACCCACCATTCTAGAGCAGCAAGCCCCCAACCGGCCAATTCTCTTAGAAAAAGCTGGACAAAAACTCTGCAAGCCGGTCACATCAAGCTTAAAAGCTATACAAACACCTCTCAGGGCGATGTTAAATTGTGCGCCTCTGTCGTAACCTGCTGACATAGCCCTGTACTCTTTCAACGAGGAGAGACCATGAGTGATCGCGATACCCGCCATAAAGCATCGATGGAAAAACTCAAAGCGCGAGTGGACGAAAAAGTCGCCAATGCCACCGAGCAGCGCGGAATGCTGCTCATCAACACGGGCAACGGAAAAGGCAAAACCACCGCCGCCTGGGGCACCGTCACGCGCGCGCTGGGTTATGGCTACAAAGTAGGCGTGGTGCAGTTCATCAAGGGGTTATGGGAGTGTGGCGAGCGCAATCGGCTGGAAGACGATCCTCATTTGAGCGTCGCTATCATGGCAACCGGCTTTACCTGGGATACGCAAAATCGCGAAGCGGACACCGCCGCCTGTCTGGAGGTCTGGCAAGAAGCGCAGAAAATGCTGGCAGACCCCGAGATGTATCTCGTGGTGTTGGACGAACTCACCTACATGCTGAAGTTTGGCTATCTCGATATCGCCACGGTCAAACAGGCGCTACTGGACCGTCCGCAGGAACAAACCGTGATCATTACCGGGCGAAATGCCCACCGTGAGCTGGTGGCCATGGCCGACACCGTGACCGACATGCAGGAGGTGCGACACGCTTTTAACAACGGCCTTCAGGCCCGGCGAGGCATCGATTTCTAAGCACGAAAAAGGGCGGCCAAGCCGCCCTTTTAGTATCACCTGAAGGTGTACGACCTAGCCTTCGAACGGGTTGCGCAGCACGATGGTTTCAATACGATCGGGACCGGTAGAAATGATATCGATGCTAGTGCCTACCTGCTCTTCGAGGAAGCTGATGTATGCACGGGCATTAGCCGGTAAGTCTTCCACCTTCTTAGCGCCCAGCGTGGACTCTTTCCAGCCTGGCAGATCGTGATAGACCGGCTCTACCGCTTCGTAGCCCTCTGAATCCACCGGGTTATCCAGCACGTCGCCATCTTTGCTGCGGTAGCCGACACACACGCGGATATTTTCCAAGCCATCCAGTACGTCCAGCTTGGTCAGGCAGATACCCGATACCGAGTTGATCTGTACCGCGTGACGCAAGGCAACGGCATCAAACCAGCCACAGCGACGCGGGCGGCCCGTAGTAGCACCAAACTCATGGCCACGCTCAGCTAGGTGACGGCCGTGATCGTCAAACAGCTCGGTGGGGAACGGGCCGGAGCCGACACGAGTGGTATAGGCTTTGGTAATACCCAGCACGTAGTCCAGGTAGAGCGGACCGACACCAGAACCAGTCGCCGTACCACCCGCGGTGGTGTTCGAACTGGTCACATAGGGGTAGGTACCGTGGTCGATATCCAGCAGCGAGCCTTGAGCACCCTCAAACAGGATATTCTCACCGGCTTTACGCAGGTCATGAACCATACTGACCGTATCGCTGACCATCGGACGCAGCTCCTCGGCCATTTGCATGGCGCTATCCAGCACTTCCTGGAAGTCTACCGCCGGCTCACCGTGGTAATTCACCAGTACAAAGTTGTGGTAGTCGAGCACTTCACCCAGTTTGGAGGCAAACCGCTCGCGATGAAGCATATCGCCCAAACGCAGGCCGCGACGAGCCACTTTGTCTTCGTACGCCGGGCCAATACCACGACCAGTAGTACCGATTTTGGCAACACCGCGGGCTTTCTCACGAGCTTGGTCTAGGCGCACATGGTAAGGCAGAATCAGCGGGCACGCCGGAGAAAGACGCAGGCGCTCACGCACGGGCACGCCCTTCGCTTCCAACTCGCGGATCTCTTTGATCAGCGCTTCCGGCGAGAGCACAACACCGTTGCCAATCACGCAGGTTTTACCAGGGCGCAGCACGCCTGAAGGAATCAGGTGAAGAACGGTTTTCTCACCGTCGATGACCAGCGTGTGGCCTGCGTTATGGCCGCCTTGGAAGCGCACCACAGCAGAGGCGGATTCGGTGAGCAGGTCAACGATCTTGCCTTTGCCTTCATCACCCCATTGGGTACCCAGGACTACGACATTCTTACCCATTATGCACTCGTCTCTTGTGTCAGGGTCGTTGTCTGCCAACGACCATCGATAAACTCAAGACGGCGGTCACAGCTGTGCTCCGCCGGCCCAGTACGCTGCCCAGGCAGCGCTTGAATTACGCGTTCACCCTGCTCACGCAGCGCCACAATGGCAGCGTTAAGCGACTCTTCTTCTTGGGCAGGAGCCCAAATTGCACCCCGGCTGGGTGAAGCCAGCGCCAGCGATGCCAGTTGTTTCAGGTCCATCGAGAAACCGGTGGCAGGCCGTGCACGGCCAAACGCGCGCCCGGTATCATCATAGCGCCCGCCTTTGGCCAGCGCATGGCCATAACCCGGCACGTAAGCCGCGAACATCATACCGGTGTGGTATTGATAGCCACGCAGCTCTGCCAGATCAAAATAGAGCGAGACGTCAAAGCGCGCCAGAACGCCTTTATAAAGCGCTTCTAGCTGGTCGAGGGCTGCAGTTACAGGCGCAGGCGCACCTGCAAAGCGCTCGCGGGCCTGGGCCAACACACTGGCATCGCCATGTAACTCACCCAAGGCCATCAGCATATCGGCCAGCACAGGATCACTCACACTGACGTTCACTTGCTCTGCTAGCTGACCCGGTGATTTTAACGCCAAGGCCTCAAATAGCACACGCTCTTGCTCATCGCTGAGTGCAGCGGCCTCTACAAGGCTACGGTAAATACCAATGTGGCCCAACGCCAGGTGAATTTCATCAGCGCCCGCCGCATGCAGACTTGCTAATGCTAAGTGGATAATTTCACTATCAGCCTCTAAGCCTGCATGACCAAACAGCTCCACACCAACCTGTACGGGGCTTCGGCCGCCCTGATGCTGGTCGGCCTTTGCGCGCAGCACATTGGTGCAGTAACACAGACGCACCGGGCCTTGGCGTTTTAGGGAGTGAGCGTCCATACGCGCAACTTGAGGCGTCACATCGGCAGATGCACCCATCATGCGGCCCGTCAGTTGGTCGGTAAGCTTGAACGTTTGAAGGTCGAGGTCTGTGCCGGTACCTGTCAGCAAGGAGTCCAAAAACTCCACCGGCGGCGGCATTACTTGGTCGTAGCCCCAGCAATGGTAAAGATCAAGCAGCGCACGGCGCAGCTCTTCCATGCGGCTTGCCTGAGGCGGCAGCACCTCATCCATGCCGTCGGGCAATAGCCAGCGGTCAGCGATGGTCATGTGAACAATCCTGCGAGACGATGAAGGCCCCTTCTGACGACACCACCAACAGCCTCACAAGGCGCTGCGTGGAAACGTTCACGAAACGAGGGCCACAAAAAAACCGGGCGACGCCCGGTAGATAAAGTCTATCACGTTTATGCGCTAGTTGAACCCCGCCAAGCACAGCGCTTGACGGGGTTACGCGCCATTACTCAGCGCTATTAGGCACTGCGCTACGCAGGTAGCGGAAGAAGTCGCTATCCGGCTCAAGCACCAGCAGGTTGCCATCGCCAGAGAAGCTTTCACGATAGGCGTTTAGACTGCGCCAGAAAGCGAAAAACTCCTGATCCTGGCCGTAAGCCTGGGAGAAGATCGCAGCTGCCTCGGCGTCACCTTCACCACGCAGGGTTTCGGCGCGCTCGTTTGCTTGAGCAAGCAGAACCTGACGGCGGCGGTCGGCGTTAGCACGAATACGCTCAGCTTCTTCTTGACCCTGGGCGCGCCACTCACGGGCTTCACGCTCCCGCTCTGAACGCATACGCTCGAACACAGCGGCAGAGACATCTTCCGGCAGGTCGATACGCTTGATACGGATATCGCGAATCGCCACGCCGAGCTCTTCACGCATCAGCTCGTCAAGCTCTGCTGTCGGGCCTGTCATTAGGTCATCACGGCGCTCGGCAATGATTTCCTGAAGGTTCAAGCGACCAAACTCGTTACGCAGACTCTCATCGACGCGTGGCTGAATCAGGCGAATCGCCATCATCTCATCACCTGCGGTCGCCTCGTAGTAGCGAGTGGGGTTAATCACTTGCCACTTTACGTAGGAGTCTACGATTACCGCTTTCTGCTCAAGGGTCAGGTAACGGCTGGTATCGGTATCCAGTGTCAGCAAACGCGTGTCAAATTTACGAATTGTCTGAGCAATCGGAATTTTGGCATGCAGGCCCGGCTGAATATTCTCTTCGATGACTTCACCAAAACGCAGCTTCACCGCACGCTCGGTTTCATCCACTACGTATAGGCTGTTACTTGCTAGCCACGCCACGGCGGCCAAGCCACCTACGATAAGCAGGGATCGATTATTAATCATTTAGCGGCCCTCCCTGCGGATAGGGTTATTACTAGACGACGATGAGGAGCTGCTTTGGCTGCCCCGCAGCGACTCCAGCACGCGCGGATCAATCGCATCGCTGCTGCTATCGCCACTGCTATCAGTCGTTGAACTGCTGTCACTACCACTGTTACTGCGCATCTGGTCTAGCGGCAGGTACATCAGCGGAGCATTTTCGCTCACATCCAACAGCACCTTGGGCGTGCTACCAAACACTTCTTCAATTGCATCCAGATACATACGTTCACGCATGACCTCTGGCGCATTACGGTACTCAGTTAACAGCGCATTAAAACGGTTGGCTTGACCTTGCGCTTCAGCGACTACTGACTCCCGGTAACCCTGGCCCTGCTCTACAACACGCTGAGCTTGGCCTTGTGCAGCTGGGATGATCGCGTTGGCATAAGCCATACCTTCGTTGATGGTCCGCTGGCGATCTTCGCGAGCACGAATAACGTCATCAAAGGCATCAATAACCGGTGCAGGTGCAGATGTTGATTCAATGTTGATGGTTTGCAGACGAATACCGGCACCATAGGCATCTAAGTATGCTTGCAGACGGCTCGCCACCGAGCTACCCAAAATCTCACGACCAGAGGTCAGGATATCAATCATATCCGTACCACCGACCACATGACGCAGTGCAGAGTCCAGCGCATTCTCAATAGAGAGAGCGGGATTACGTACGTTAAGTACAAAGTCACGCGGGTTGGCGACTTGGTACTGCGCAGAGATTTCCACTTCAACGATGTTCTCGTCGCGAGTCAGCATGGACTGGGTCTGAGAGACGGAACGAACGCGTGTTACGTTTACCATGCGCACATCATCAATCAGCGGTGGATTCCACTGCAGGCCTGGCTCAACAATGCCTTGGTACTCACCAAAGCGCAGTACAACCCCACGCTCAGACTGGTCAACCAAGTAAAAGCCTGAGGCACCCCAAATGGCAAGCGCAACAATAATCAAGAGGCCCGGCAACGCAAAGGAATTGCGAGGTTTACCGCCCCCGCTTTTACCATTACCGCCCCCGCCACTTTTCTTATTGCCGCCGCCAAGCATGCCGTTCAGCTTGTCTTGGAATTTTTTCAGCGCTTCGTCAAGATCGGGTGGCCCTTGATTGTTGCCACCTTTATTGCCGTTATCGCCACCACCATTGCTCCCACCGCGATCGCCGCCGCTGTTACCACGTCGACCACCACCACTCCAGGGGTCGTGCTGGTTGCCACCACCGGGCTCATTCCAGGCCATACTTCGTCTCCACTAAGGTGTTCACCTGCACTTTGCCTTGTGCTTATGCAAGGCCGGGTGCTTTTGATATTGTTGCTATATCAATCGTGTACCACAACTCCACAGTCAATGACTGTGGAGTAGGTACTTGATGGGCTACCATTCGTCAGATTCGCGTAATGCTTCTGGTAAATAGGTATTGGCACGCTCACCCAGTTGAGCCATCAACTGGTTAAAGTCGCGCCTGGGCAAGCGCACATCCAACACGGAGCGCCCTTGCTCATCAAAACTCTCTTCGCGTACGGCGTTAAGCTCATGCAAGCCAGCGCGTAACTTACCCTGCTCTGGTGACAGTGTAAGCGAAAAACCAATCACGTCATTGGCAAGGCGCTCGGTCAAAGCTTCATGCAATAGATCAAGCCCGTGGCCCTGCTGAGCAGACAGCCAAACTACCTCTGGCACGCCATGGCCGTCGCGCTCAATGCGCGGGGCGCTGTCTAGCTTGTCGATTTTATTCATGACTTTGAGCACCGGCACGCTGTCAGCACCGATCTCTTTGAGCACATTATCGACTTGCTCAACGTTTAGCTCTCGATCTGGGTCAGCTGCATCGATGACATGCACCAGCAAAGTTGCCTCGGCCGCCTCTTGCAGCGTCGCCTGAAAGGCCTCCACCAGCTTATGCGGCAAATGGCGAATAAAACCAACCGTATCCGCCATAACAACGGGCCCAACGTCTTCGATTTCAAGCCGACGGAGCGTTGGATCCAGGGTAGCAAACAGTTGATCAGCCGCATAAACCTCAGCGCTGGTCAACGCGTTAAACAGCGTCGACTTACCCGCGTTGGTATAACCCACCAGCGAAACACTGTGGATCTCCGCCCGAGCCCGAGCACGCCGATTCTGCTCGCGCTGGCTGCGTACTTTATCGAGCCGTTTATGAATAGATTTAATGCGGCCGCGCAGCAGCCGTCGGTCAGTCTCTAGCTGGGTTTCGCCAGGACCGCGCAGGCCAATGCCGCCTTTTTGGCGCTCAAGGTGTGTCCAGCCGCGAATCAGGCGTGTGGACATATACTCAAGCTGGGCAAGCTCTACTTGCAGCTTACCTTCATGTGTTCGTGCCCGCTGCGCAAAAATATCGAGAATCAGACCGGTGCGATCCAAGACACGACACTTGAGTTCCTTCTCAAGGTTACGCTGCTGGGAAGGGCTTAAACTGTGGTTGAAGATCACCAGTTCCGCTTGATGAGCTGCGAGCATTGCCCGCAGCTCATCCAACTTACCTGACCCAATAAACGTACGGGAATCAGGGCGCTGTCGGCTGGCTGTGAGCAATGTCGCGGGCTCTGCGCCAGCAGAGCGCACGAGCTCCAAGAACTCACCCGGGTCTTCACGCGCCTGCTCATCATAGAAATCTACGTGAACAAGAACTGCCGTTTCACCGGCTTCTGGGCGTTCAAAAAACAATCAATACCTCGTGGACTCTCTTGCTATCCAGCAGTGTTAGAGTTCAGCATCAGATGCTGAAGGGTCTTGTGCCGGCAAACGCACATTGCGTGAAGGCACTACCGTGGAAATAGCGTGTTTATAAACCATCTGACTGACGGTATTGCGCAACAAGATGACAAACTGGTCAAACGATTCAATCTGGCCCTGCAGCTTAATGCCGTTTACCAGGAAAATAGAGACCGGAATGCGCTCCTTGCGCAAGATGTTCAGGTACGGGTCTTGAAGGGACTGCCCTTTGGACATGTTGCTCTCCCTAAAACTGTCGTTGGGGTTGGTTATCAAATGGCGTGCCCTACTGGTGCTACGCCGCAATCTTGTTGCCCGAAAGGCCCGGTGTGTCAAAAGCGCTCGCCGGCCACTCGAAAACACTTGCTTACGAAATCACTATCTTACGCTAAGCACCGCTGTCACGCACGAATTTCAGAAGCTTATCCAATGCGTCTGGCTGCTGCGAGTCTATCCAGTTAAGTGACGGCCAGCTACGCAACCAAGTGAGCTGACGCTTCGCTAGCTGCCGAGTGGCAATGACCCCTCGTGACACCAGCTCGCCCTGATCGTAAGCGCCGTCTAAATATTCCCATACTTGACGGTAGCCAACACTCTTCATCGATGGCAAGCCAAGATGAATATCATTACGCTTTCTGAGGGCGGCCACCTCATCTATCAAGCCCTCACCCAACATTGTTTCAAAACGTTGGGCAATACGTTGATGAAGTATCTTACGATCATTAGGCGCTAGCGCTATCGACAACACCCGCCACGGAAAGGTTTCAGGCTGCTGTTCGGCCCACAGCTCGCTCATGGGTCGACCGCTGGCGTAAAACACTTCCAAAGCCCGCATTAATCGCTGGGGGTCATTAGGATGAATACGCGCCGCCGAAGCCGGGTCCACTTCAGCGAGTGCGCGATGCAAGCCCGCTAAGCCTTCGGCTTGTCGCTTCACTTCAAGCTGTTCACGAATAGCGGCATCCGCAGAAGGCAGGTTCGCGACACCTTCCACTAAGCGTTTAAAGTAAAGCATTGTGCCGCCTACCAGCAGCGGCACTTTCCCAGCCGCGCTGATTTGCCGCATCTCTTGCAGGGCGTCTTCACGAAAATCTGCCGCGGAGTAAGGGTCGGCAGGGTCGCGAATATCAATAAGCCGATGGGGTGCCCGCGCAAGCTCCTCAGCGCTGGGCTTAGCGCTGCCCACATCCATTCCCCGGTAGACCATGGCGGAATCCACGCTGATGAGCTCGTGACCTAACTGCTCGTGGAGCGCTATTGCCGCGTCGGTTTTTCCAGCGGCAGTAGGCCCCATCAAAAATATCGCCCAGGGGCGTGTATCAGCCATCTGTTTACCGCACTCCGTTTATTGTCTTCATCATTACTGGCCACGTAAAAAAAGTCGGTCGAGCGCTTTCATGCTCATTTGCGTCCAAGTAGGACGACCGTGATTGCACTGATCGCTGCGCTCGGTGCGTTCCATATCGCGCAACAGGGCATTCATTTCATCGAGCGTTAAACGACGATTGGCACGCACGCTGCCATGGCACGCCATGGTAGACAGCAACTCATGAATACGCGCCTCTACCTGATGCGTACGGCCAAATCGAGCTAGCTCTTCGAGCATTTCACGCACCAGCGCTTCAGGGTCGGCCTGAGCCAGCAGAGCGGGCAGTTGGCGCACCAGCAGCGTCTCGGGGCCTGCCACATCCAACTCAACGCCTAGCTGAGCAATAGCGTCACGTTCGCTCTCTGCAGTAGCCACTTCGCTGCGACTCGCCGCTAGCGATACGGGCACTAACAGCGGCTGCGTATCGATCCCTTTAGCCGCCGCCAGTTGGTTTTTCATGCGTTCATATACGATCCGCTCATGAGCCGCATGCATATCGACCAACACCAACCCCTGGGCGTTTTGAGCCAGGATATACACGCCATGCAACTGGCCTAACGCAAAGCCCAGCGGCGGTGCCGCGGTGGCATCGTGGGCAGGCATAGCAAGCGGCGCTTCGCGCACTTCGTTAGCAGCCGGGCGCTGGCCGGGCGGGCTTGGTTGAGGCGTTAACAGCGTCTCTTCGTGATCAGGATGGAGCGCCTGATACCCCTGCATAAACCGGCGCACCCGCTCGGCGCCGGGGTGCCGATCCGACCCTTCCGATAGCGGCATGCCCTGCTGCTGCCAGCGCGGCTCAGGCTGCTCTACCTCGGCAGACACTGTGGGCTCAACCACTTCATTGGCTTGAGTGTCTGACGCCGCCGGCTCCTCTTCGGTGGGCTTGGAGGCCGCCAGGCAGTGGTGCAGGCTGGAGTAGAGGAAATCGTGCACCATGCGTCCATCGCGGAAGCGCACTTCATGCTTGGTGGGATGGACGTTAACGTCGACCACATCCGGGTCCAGCTCAAGATAGAGTACAAAAACCGGATGACGACCGTTATACAGCACGTCTCGGTAGGCCTGGCGCACCGCATGCGCCACTAAGCGGTCACGCACGACCCGGCCATTGACGAAGAAGTACTGCTGGTCAGCCTGGGAGCGAGAGTGGGTCGGCAGCCCCACCCAGCCGCTTAACCTAAGGCCACCCGCTTCGCGTTCAATATAACGCGCATGCTCAATAAAATTTTTACCCAGCAGGGAGGCAATACGGCGCTCGCGCGCAGTGGGCATATTGCCCGGCGGCAGCTGGTGCACCACTTTTTGATTGTGCCTCAGTACCCAGGCAATGTCGTAGCGCGACAGCGCTTGACGACGAAACGCCTCTTCCACGTGGGCAAACTCGGTCTTTTCAGTGCGCAAGAACTTGCGCCGCGCTGGCGTATTAAAAAACAGATCGCGCACAGAAACACTGGTGCCTCGGGGGTGCGGCGCGGGCGTTACCCTGGCCTCCATGCCACGGCCCTCCGCCACTACCCGCCACCCCTGGCGGGGGTCTTCATCGGCATTAGAGACTAGCTCTAGGCGCGAGACGGAGCTGATAGATGCTAGTGCCTCGCCGCGGAAACCCAGCGAACTAACGCCTTCTAGATCCTCCAGGCTGCTGATTTTGCTGGTGGCATGGCGGGCCAGCGCCAGGGGCAAGTCCTGCTCGCCAATACCGATACCATCGTCGCGCACTTTAATCAGCCGGGCACCGCCCTGCTCGATCTCTACTTCAATACGCTGGCTGCCCGCATCAATGGCGTTCTCAATCAGCTCTTTTGTCACTGACGAGGGGCGCTCGACCACCTCCCCCGCCGCGATTTGGTTCGCTAAGCGGGGGTCGAGCACATGAATACGGCCAGACAGCGAGTTTAATTCAGTCAACCAACACCTCAGAAGCTAATCATCAAAACGATTTCTTAAGCACCCGTTTCTAGCCCAGACGCTTAAACAACGGCTTAAGAACTGGGGATACGCAGCACCTGACCCACACGGATAACATCGCCATTCAGGTCGTTCGCTTGCTTTAGCTGGCTCACCGGTACGCCGTGGCGAATCGCAATCGCCGATAGCGTATCACCGGACTGAATGCGGTACTCGTTTCCGGTAGGGCTACGCTGATTATCGCGCTGCCACGCCAGCAGGCTCGCTGGGGGCGGGTTACGCTGAAAATGATTGCGCAAGCCACTGAAAATGGCCGTTGCTAGCCCCTGCTGATGCACCGGGTCGCGCAGGCGGCGCTCTTCATCTGGGTTTGAGATAAAGCCCACTTCAATCAGTAGCGAGGGAATATCCGGCGATTTCAGCACCATGAAGCCCGCCTGCTCTACCCGCGATTTATGCAACCGGTTCACGCGCCCAAGTTGTTCAAGCACCTGCCCGCCAATCGAGAGCGAGTCGTTGAGCGTAGCCGTCATGGTGAGATCCAGCAGCACCCCGCGCAATACTTGGTCTTTATCACGCAGCGACAAACTGCCATCGACGCCACCAATCAAGTCGGAGCGGTTCTCGCTATCCGCCAGCCACTGAGCCGTTTCTGACGTTGCCCCCCGCTGTGAAAGCGCATAAACCGAGCTACCCTGGGGCCTTGGACTGGTAAACGCATCGGCATGTACCGATACAAAGAAGTCAGCTTTCTGCTCGCGGGCAAGCTGAGTACGCTGGCGTAAACCCAAATAATAGTCGCCGTCACGAATCAACACAGCCTTGAAGCCTTGGGTTCGATTCACCTCAGCAGCCAGCCGTCGGGCGATATCCAACACCACATCCTTTTCACGAGTACCCGATGGGCCAATCGCACCGGGGTCTTCGCCGCCGTGCCCCGCATCAACAGCAATAATTATGTCACGCTGTGGGTGAGGCTGAGCGGGCTGAACCTCGACGGGAGGCTGCGCGGGCGTAGGTGTAGAAACGTCAGCTTCCACACCGGGCAACTGGGCCTGAGCCGAGCGCTGCGCCAGCATCTCCTGGTCACGAATCATCGCCTCAATAGGGTCGATAGGGTTCTCCACAGCGCTTTCGCCAGGGTACTCCAAATCCACCACGAGACGGTGGCCATACTGATCATTAGGCGGTAGCGTAAAGTGGCGCGGCTCAATATCACGATTCAACTCAAGCACGACCCGCAGGCCACCACCATCCCGCACGCCGGTTCGCACTTCCGCAATCGCACTGCCATCTAGCGGCAGTGTTGATACGTCGGTATTCAGCTGGCTCTCATCAAGATCAATGACTAGGCGCGACGGGTTTTCTAATGAAAACACATTGGCCTCTGCGGCAGCGGTAAGATCAAACACCAAACGAGCATGATCGGGTGCTGCCCAGAGTCGCATGCTCTCAACGGTGGCCGCCTGCAGAGTGGCAGTACCTACCAATAAAACCGCGCAGCCAGTTGCTAACTGACCTATTAAACGAGCCAGTGGGTTTTTCATATACATTGAAGCACACCACACTCCTGTTGCATCCCGACACACTGACGCGCCAGTTGCTCTATGACATCTTCGCCAAGAGAACTACCGGCGTTTAATAGCGCGACGCGTCCAGTTTCAGCAACGCTCAGTTGAATACGCAGATCTGGGGCGGGCAACCAGCCCTCCCCTCGGCTCGGCCACTCAATCAGACATAGCGCATCGTCGGCCAGCACATCGCGTCCACCGATGAACTCCAGCTCTTCCGGGTCTGCTAGGCGATACAAATCAAGGTGATAAATACGTTGATTGCCAAGTTCATAAGGCTCTACCAAGGTGTAGGTGGGGCTTTTCACCGCCCCTTGATAACCGTAGGCCCGCAAAATGCCGCGCGTTAAGGTCGTTTTACCTGCCCCTAAGTCGCCTTCTAAATAAACACGCCCGTGACCTTTTAGCGCTTGACCCAGCGCTTCGCCAAAAGCGACGTGGGCCGCTTCATCGTTCAATTGCACCTGCATGTTGGCCGCCTTCACGGGTTAATTAACACTCGTGCATAGGATGCCAGATCACTTGCTAACAGGCCACGCTCGCCCGCTGCTTTAGCGGCTTCATCCCCCGCTAAAGCGTGTGCCATCACGCCCAGCCATGCGCTCTGCTCCAGGCTATTAAACTGCCCCACCAAAGCGCCTAACATACCGCTTAATATATCTCCCATCCCGCCACTCGCCATGCCTGGATTCCCGTAAGGGCAAACCACCAATCCGCTCGGCCCGGCAATCAGGCTGCCTGCTCCTTTCAATATCACTATACCGCCACGAGCGCGTTGCAATGCACGGGCAGCCTCAGGCCGGTCGGCTTGGACATCAGACACAGAGCACCCCAGCAGCCTTGCTGCTTCACCAGGATGAGGCGTGAGTATCCAGTTATCTCGGCGGAGGTCTGGCCAGCGGCTTGCCAACAGGTTGAGCGCATCGGCATCCACCACCAGCGGTGAAGAAGCCTGAAGCGCGCTTTGCAACATCGCCTGCCCCCAGGACTCTTGCCCAAGCCCTGGCCCAATCACCACCACATCCGCTGAGGCAGGCAAATCTGCCGCATCAGCACCACCACGCACCGCCCGCGCCATGACTTCTGGGCAGCGCACTAGGCTTGCGGTGATATGTTCGTGTGCCGTGGCCAACGTTACCTTACCGGCACCCAAGCGTGCAGCCGCCTGGGAGGCCAGCAGCGCTGCGCCACCAAAGCCCAGCGCTCCGCCCATCACCAGCACATGCCCCAAGCTGCCCTTATGGCTAGTACGAGAACGTGGAGTGAAAGCCTCGCCTAGCAGCGCATCATCCAGCCGCCAAGCGGTAGGTGGAATATCAAAAAATGCCTGGGCTTTGACGCCCAGCGGGCGAAAATCGATATCGCCGGTATACGCCGGGGCATCACCGGTATGCAGACCAATTTTGTCGCCAATAAAGGTTACCGTGCAGGTGGCTTCCACTGCTGTGCCTAACATCGCGCCAGTATCGGCTGAAATGCCCGACGGGATATCCAGCGCCAGCACTGGCTGAGATGCCGTATTCATCGCTTTAATGGCCTGCTTAATGCTGCCTTCGACCTCGCCGGAAAGCCCGGTACCCAGCAACGCATCGACAATGACCTCACCGGCAAGCGTAGTGTGCGGGTGCCACTCTTCAAACCCTACCCCGGCGGCCGTTGCCAGCTCCGCGGCACGGGCAACGTCGCCAGAAAGCGCGTCTCGCGGCTTGAGGGAAAGGCGCTGCACCTTAAGCCCCGACTGCATAGCCAGCGCCGCCAATACATGTCCATCGCCGCCGTTATTACCGCCGCCGCAAAGCACCGTGACACTGCGCGCCTGAGGCCAGCGGGAACGAAAGCTGTGCCAGGCGCTAGAGGCGGCTCGCTGCATTAGGGCAAAGCTCTCTATACCGCCTGCAATGGTGCGCCAATCCAGCTCGCGCACTTGAGACGCCTTATAAAGGGGGCGTAGCGAAGAGGTACTCAACGTAGACACGATTGCTCCTTAATAGGGTACTAAATCAACGCTTAAACACAGCCAGTGTCAGCTTAGGCACGCACGGCATGTTGTGGCAGAGGCTAATGCGTTAGCATAGCGCGCTTAACGCACCACCGTTGACTGACCATGCCAAGTTCCACGACTTTTTCACTGTCTCGCAACCAGCCGTCGCGTGAACACCCGACTCACGAACGGCTATCCGCAGAACAGCTTCGCCAGCTTGCCGCACTGATTAAACAGTGGGGGCGCGAGCTGGGCTTTCAGCAGGTGGGTATCACTGACACTGATCTAAACGACCACGAATCGCACCTCACCAACTGGCTGGGTAAAGGCTACCACGGCGAGATGGGCTTTATGGCGAGGCACGGCACCAAACGCACGCGACCTGACGAACTGGAACCCGGCACCCGCCGCGTCATCAGCGTGCGCATGGACTACCTGCCCGCCGAAGTAGAGAGTGCCAAGGTGCTTGGCCAACCCAACCGTGCCTATGTCTCCCGCTACGCGCTGGGCCGTGATTATCATAAATTAATGCGCAAACGCTTGGCGCAGTTAGCAAAGCACATCGAGCAAGAAGTAGGAAAATTTGGTTTTCGCGCCTTCGTCGACTCCGCCCCGGTGATGGAGCGTGCGCTCGCCCATAAAGCAGGCTTAGGGTGGTTCGGTAAAAACGCCATGTTGCTGAATCCCAAAGCGGGCTCGCTGTTCTTTCTTGGGGAGCTGTATACCGACCTACCGCTGCCTGTCGATGCACCTTTTGCGCAAGAGCATTGCGGCAGCTGTAGCGCTTGCCGCACCGCTTGTCCCACAGGGGCCATCGTGGACGATAAGGTCGTCGATTCGCGCAAGTGCATCTCTTATCTCACCATTGAGCTGCACGGCGCGATTCCCGTGGAGTACCGTCGCGCCATGGGCAATCGCGTGTATGGCTGCGATGACTGTCAGCTCGTTTGCCCGTTCACGCGCTTCACAAAAATCACCCAAGAAGAGGACTTTTCCCCACGCCACGACCTTGACCGCGCATCGCTTATTGCGCTGTTTAGCTGGGGCGAAGAGGAATTTTTGGACAAAACCGCAGGCAGCCCCATTCGCCGCATTGGCTATGAGCGCTGGCTACGTAATCTTGCCGTCGGGTTAGGCAATGCTCCGTGGAGTGATGCCGTCGAGGCAGCGCTGTGGGCACGTCGTGCCTATCCCAGCGCGCTAGTACGCGAACACGTTGCCTGGGCACTCGACGAGCAGCGCCATAAGCGAGATGCGCGTATCGCGACACGCGCATGAGGGCTACTCCTCTTCGTCGCCACCACCTTCAATACGCAAAAACGTGCTGCGGTAATGGGCAAGCTCCGCAATCGACTCCTTGATATCATCCATCGCCAAGTGGGCATTCTGCTTTTTGAAGCCCGCCAGCGCACCGGGGTTCCAGCGCTTCGCCAACTCTTTGACGGTCGAGACATCCAAGTTGCGATAGTGAAAGAACGCCCACAAGTCGGGCATTTCCCGCTCTAAGAAGCGGCGGTCTTGATGAATACTGTTGCCGCACATCGGCGAGGAGCCCGCCACCACGTACTGGCGTAAAAAGTCGAGAGTTTGGCGCTCGGCTTCTTTAGTTTCGATGGTGCTCGCTTTCACCCGCGCCACCAGCCCAGACTCACCGTGAGTTTTCTGGTTCCAATCGTCCATTCCGGCCAAGAGGCTATCGGGCTGTTTGACGGCGATCACTGGGCCTTCTGCCACGACATTCAACTGAGCATCGGTGATGAGTGTCGCCACCTCGATAATGCGCTCCTTATCCGGCTCCAGGCCGGTCATTTCCAAATCAATCCATACCAACAGGTCGCTACGCGGTGCGCCGCTTTGCTCGCTCATTGCATTCATTCCTTGGCCAGTTTCGCCCTGACATCGGCGAATAAAGTAAAAGTGTCGCTTATATTGCGCTAACCCGCACCCCATACAGGACAGTTGACCGCCCTGGTGGGTACAATGACGTCTATTGTAACGATCATCAGGTGGTCATGAGCAAACGTAAATTAAGCCGCCAGCAGCAGTGGCGAGTCGAGAAGATTCAAGCCGAACGCGCCCAGCGCGCTGAAAAGCGCGATTCCAAGGATGCCGAAAAGCTCTCTGCAGGCGAATACGGCCCAGAGCAGCCGGGTCGAGTGATGGCCCACTTTGGCCGTACGCTGGAAGTGCGTGACGCCGACGGCACACCTATACGCTGCCACCTGCGCGCCAACCTTGATGGCTTGGTGACCGGCGACCGAGTGATCTGGCGGGCAGGCCAGGATGGCTCTGGCGTGGTGGTTGCCCGTGAAGAGCGCGACAGTATTTTGAAACGCCCTGACCCACGCGGCCAGCTTAAGCCGGTAGCCGCTAATATTGATCAGCTGCTGATTGTATTCGCCGTCGAGCCTGCACCCCACCCCAACCTGATTGACCGCTATCTGGTAGCCGCTGAAGCTACCGGCATCGCGCCTGTGCTGGTGCTGAATAAAACCGATTTACTGCCAGACGATGGCGGCGAACTCGGTCAGCTGCTGGAGCGCTATCACCAGCTAGGCTATCCGGTGGTACGCACCACCACGGCCAACCCCGAAGGGCTGGATAAGTTGCGCCAGCAGCTCGCGGGCCGCACCTCGGTATTCGTCGGCCAAAGTGGCGTGGGGAAATCATCGCTGATTGACCTACTACTGCCCGACGAAACCCTGCGTATTGGCGCGCTATCGGAAGATTCGCGTAAAGGCACGCACACGACGACCACAGCGCGTCTCTATGCCATGCGCAGCGACGAAGTCAGCAATGGCGAACTTATCGACTCGCCCGGCATTCGCGAGTTTGGCCTGATCCATCTGGACGAGCAGGAAGTGACCGATGGTTTCATCGAGTTCCACCCCTATTTGGGCCTTTGCCGCTTCCGGGACTGCCGCCACCGCAATGAGCCGGGCTGCGCTTTACTGGACGCCGTCGAGGCAGGCAAGATTCATCCAGAGCGTTTCGCCAGCTATCGACGTATTCTCGATAGCTTGAATCCGCAGTGACGAACCTACAATGACCAGGGCAACACCGCCGTTAGCCTCGTTGCAGTTGTCTTAATGTTAAGGGAGCCGGATATGAGCACCGCCAGCCACTCATCAGAACACAATCTATTGCCACTCATCGTGGAGCCGGAGCAGTTACAAGAGCACTTACAGGCGCCTGAACTGCTGATTATCGATGTGCCCGCCAATGGCGAAAGCTACCGTCAGGGCCACGTTCCCGGCGCCATTTATCTGGATTTTCGCTACTTGATGCGCGGCGAAGGCCCAGTGCCCAACGACGTGCCGTCGGTGGAGTTTCTCTCCAAGTTATTCAGCGCGCTGGGATTAACCCGCGACACCCATGTAGTGGCTTACGACGACGAAGGCGGCGGCTGGGCAGCTCGCCTGCTCTGGACACTGGAGCTGATCGGCCACACCCGCTACTCCTATCTAAACGGCGGCATTCACGCCTGGCGCGACGCAGGCCTGGAAGAGAGAACCGAGCCCACCGCGCCAACGCCAAGCGAATACCACGCTGAGATTCTCAACCCTAGTGCCGCCATTACTTGCGATGAGATCAAAGAGAAGCTCAGCAACAAACAGTTTGCCATTTGGGACGCCCGCTCCAAAGCGGAGTACGACGGCGAACGCGGCAACAACAAACACTTGGGACATATTCCTGGTGCAGTGAACATGGATTGGCTAGACGCCATGGATCGCAGCCGGGCGCTGAGAATCCGCGACTACGCCGAGCTCATGACCGAACTTAATGCCCTAGGGCTCACTCCCGATAAGGAAATTGCCACCCACTGCCAAAGCCACCACCGCAGCAGCTTTACTTGGCTTGTAGGTAAAGCGCTAGGCTTTAATATACGCGGCTACGCGGGTTCCTGGGGTGAATGGGGCAACCGCGACGATACACCCATCGAGAAATGAAGATATTACTGTGACCCTCTCCCAAAAAGCCTTTTCACTACTTCAATACCCCTTGCCTCAACACGCGCTGTCGCGCCTGACGGGTAAGTTTGCCCAGTGCGATAACCCCTGGGTGAAAGACACCCTGATTAAAGCGTTTATCAAGCGCTTTAAGGTGGATATGAGCCAGGCGCTGGAGCCAGACCCCACCGCCTACGCCACATTCAACGACTTTTTTACCCGCGCGCTGAAAGCGGATGCTCGCCCACTGGGCGAAGGTCTACTGAGCCCTGCGGATGGCACGCTTTCACAGTTTGGCCGCCTCACCACGGCGGGCAAACTGGTGCAGGCAAAAGGGCATACGTTTTCCGTCCAAACCCTGCTGGGCGGCGACAAAGCGTTAGCTGATGAGTTTTTGAACGGCAGCTTCGCGACGGTTTATCTCTCGCCAAGCGACTACCACCGCGTGCATATGCCAGTGACCGGCACGCTGCGGGAAATGATCTACGTGCCGGGGCGACTCTTTTCGGTCAACCAAGCCACCGCCAACTACGTGCCCGGCTTGTTCGCCCGCAATGAGCGTTTGGTGTGCATCTTTGATACCGAGCACGGCCCTATGGCGATGGTGCTGGTCGGCGCCATGATTGTAGCCGCCATTGAAACCGTCTGGTCTGGGCAAGTAACACCGCTGTCGGGCCACCCTCAGCGCATGCGCTTCGGGCAGCCGATTGTGCTGGAGAAAGGTGCTGAGATGGGCCGCTTCAAGCTCGGCTCCACCGTCGTGTTGTGTTTCGCTAAACCCGTGGTGTTTGGCAACCACGCGCTAGGGGCAACAGTGCAAATGGGGCAGAGCCTCGCTACCCCAACGCCCTGAGCCAGGCTGGCCGCGTTGTTAGCAGTTAGCCGTCGAAAACGCCAAGACCTCTTCCAGGCGCGTTTTACCCAGCGCTAATTGGATCAAACGATCCAGCCCCAGCGCCACGCCGGAAGAGGCTGACAGCCCCTGTTCTAGCGCTGCCAGTAGATGAGCATCGACATCTACTTCAGGTAGCCCCAACCGGCGACGCTCGGCATTATCTGCATCGAAACGCTGGCGCTGCTCCTCGGCATCGGTCAACTCATCGTAGCCATTGGCGAGCTCGATACCGTTCAGGTATAGCTCAAAGCGAGAGGCCACCCATTCGCCATCGGCATCCTGATGACGTCGCGCCAGCGCCGCTTGGCTCGCAGGATAGTCAACGACTACGCTAAGCTCCTGTTGCCCCAAGGTTGGCTCGATAACCATTCCCATGAGCAGATCCAGGCAAGTATCGCGCCCCTCCTCGGCTAGCGCTTGGGCCGACATATTGCCCCGCTCTGCTGCTAGCGACCGCAGCGTGACCAGCGACGTGGTGAACGGGTCTACCTCCAAGTGGCGATGAAAGAGTTCGCGATAACGGTAGTACACCACCGGGCCAGGTGACTGGGGCAATACGTGCTCCACCAGCGCCGTTGTCTCCTCTATCAACTGCGCCAGCGTGAAACCAGGGCGGTACCACTCCAGCATGGTGAATTCGATATTGTGCCGAGCCCCCACTTCGCCATCACGAAAGCTTTTTGCCAGCTGAAAAATGGGGCCGCTGTCGGCCGCCAGCAGTCGCTTCATATGAAACTCAGGCGAGGTTTGCAGCCATAGCTTGCGCTGACCTTTATCGGTGCGGGCAAGCGACGATAGCGACACTAGATGCACGTCGGTGCTGCCCCCTTGGCCGAGCACTGGCGTCTCCACCTCCCATATGCCCCGAGCAGCAAAAAAGGCGCGCACCGTCGCGATCAAACGTGCGCGCTCGCGCAAGGTGCCCATCGTTGCCGTTGGCTGCCAGTTCAGTGTCATTCCCTTCTCCCTAACAACATAAAGCCACGCAACAGTATCGCGTGGCTTTATGAACGAAACGCTTAAGCGACTATGTCTGCCGCTTTTATCATCGCGCGGTTAAGCGCGTGATACGTACTCACCAGAACGGGTGTCGATTTTCAGCACTTCACCCTGATTGATGAACAGCGGTACGCGAACCACAGCACCCGAAGATAGCGTAGCAGGCTTAGAACCACCCTGCGCCGTATCGCCTTTTAGGCCTGGGTCAGTCTCTACGACTTCCAGCTCGATGAAATTAGGCGGCGTTACGGAAATGGCCTTATCGTTCCACAAGGTAAGAATGTAAGGTACCTGCTCTTTTAGCCACTTGACGGTATCACCCAGCGCTTTTTTCTCTACCGCATACTGCTCAAACGAGCCGTCGGTCTTCATGAAGTACCACATATCACCGTCGGTATAGAGGTACTCCATTTCCAGATCCATGACGTCAGCGCCTTCTAAAGAGTCGCCAGACTTGAAGGTTTTCTCACCCACACGGCCTGTCATCAGGTTGCGCAGCTTCACGCGGTTGAACGCCTGGCCTTTACCCGGCTTCACCAGCTCGTTCTCAACGATCGAACAGGGGTCGCCGTCGAGCATTACTTTCAAACCTGCTTTGAATTCGTTGGTAGAATAGTTCGCCATAATGCCTCTCAATGGTCTGTTTCAATTGTCTATGTCGTACGTGCGGCGATCTGCCAGCCACTTACGTTACCGTCAGTTGCGTCATTGCGAATAGCAACGCCGCTAAGTGCGCGCATGATAACCCGAAGGAGGGCTTTTTGCAGGAGAACATCATTATCGCTGGTCACCACGCCCATGCCCAGGTTTCAACCTCCTGGCAGCAGCAGCTTTCTCATGCGATTCGTGATCCCGACACGCTCTGCCAACGCCTTGGTTTAGACGCCCAATGGCTGCCCGAAGTGCAGGCCGGACATCGTCTGTTCGATATTTGCGTGCCCGACGCTTACCTTGCCCGCATTAAGCCCAACGACCCTAATGACCCGCTGTTGCGTCAAGTGCTGCCTATAGGCGATGAAACACTGGCCTCACCGGGCTACGTCACAGACCCGTTAGAGGAAGCCGACCACCGCCCCGTCAAAGGGCTGATCCATAAATATGCAAACCGGGTACTTCTGATAGCAAGCCCAGCCTGCGCAATCAACTGCCGCTACTGCTTTCGCCGCCATTTTCCTTATAGCGAGAACTCGCCTTCCCGCGCCCAGTGGCAGGAAGCGCTGGACTACCTACGTGCCGACACCTCGATTCACGAAGCCATCCTATCAGGAGGCGACCCCCTTGCCGCCAGCGACCGGCAGCTGGCGTGGCTGGTTGAACAGCTAGAGAGCATTCCTCACCTAAAACGGCTGCGCATTCACACCCGCTTGCCCGTGGTCATTCCCGACCGTGTGGATGAAGGCCTGCTGAGCTGGTTAGGCAGCACCCGCTTACAAAAAGTCGTCGTGCTGCATATCAACCACGCCAATGAGATCGACCAAGCCGTGGTGGATGCCTGCACGCGCTTAAAACAGGCAGGCGTCACGCTGCTAAACCAGAGCGTTCTATTACGGGACATTAACGACAACGTGCCTACCCTCGCAGCCCTCTCGGAACGGCTGTTTGAAGCAGGCGTGCTGCCCTACTACCTCCACGTACTCGACCCAGTTCAGGGCGCCGCGCACTTTGACGTGCCTGACAAAGAGGCGCAAGCGCTCATTCAAGTGCTACTGGAACACCTGCCCGGCTTTCTCATGCCCAGGCTGGTGCGGGAAGTACCGGGCAAGATGAGCAAGACGCCTTTGTGATCCTCCCCTGCCATTGGCCTCTTTGTTTCATTGCGGTGCGTAGCGCACCGCTCTACGCACTACGATAATGCATTACTCTATCATCAGCTTCTTAGAGTTAACTATAAAACCTCTATAACCTATTAAAATTAATGATTTTTATAGATGACGGCCAATATTTTGCTGTGTAGTTAAGTGTTACACATGGGGTATTGGCTGCCTTCGCTGCCACACAATCGAGTTTCCAATAGATCGCTAGGGTTCCGACGCCATCAACGATATGCCCCTGATGGACGTGGCTGGTCCGAGAGCAATCGACCTTGCAAGCGCAAGGTTACACGGCGGGATAAAAGCCCGGGAGGATAAGGCACAGTGATGCGCCGATGCCCCTGAGTTTTTTCTTAGCCGCTGGAGGCTCTCATGACCCGTTCCAATCGCTCTGCCCTCAAAAGCCTGTCCCTAGCTCCGCTGACCGCGGCGCTACTAGCATCATCCTTGACGATGACGATCACACCTACCCAAGCGCAAGAACGCAGCGACTTTAGCGTCTGCTGGTCGATTTATGCCGGCTGGATGCCCTGGTCCTATGCCGACGTAGAAGGCGTGGTCAATAAGTGGGCCGACGAATACGGCATTAGTATCGATGTCGTGCAGGTGAATGATTACGTGGAATCCATCAATCAGTTCACTTCTGGCAACGTCGATGGGTGTGCCATGACCAACATGGATGCTCTAACGATTCCATCGGTCAGCGGCGTCGACTCCACCGCACTGATTATCAACGATTACTCCAACGGCAATGATGGCATCGTGCTGAAAGGCAGCGATGACCTAGCCGATATTGCGGGCCGTCAGGTCAATCTCGTTCAATTCAGCGTCTCTCACTACTTTCTGGCCCGTGCTCTCGAAAGCGTTGGCTTGACTGAACGCGATATCGAAACGGTGAATACGTCCGATGCGGATATCGTCGGCCTGTTCGCGAGCGACACCACAGAAGCCGTCGCTGCCTGGAACCCCCAGTTAGGTGCCATCGAGGATATGGCGGATAGCAACGTGGTGTACACCTCAGCTGAGATCCCCGGCGAGATACTCGACATGATGGTCGTAAATACGCAAACCTTGGCGGATAACCCGGCACTGGGTCATGCCCTGGTAGGCGCTTGGTATGAAGTGATGGGACTCATCGAGGCAGATGATGAAAATGCGCTTGGCATCATGGCAGATGCCGCTGGCACTGATATTGACGGTTATCGTCAGCAACTTGCCGCCACCTACCTCTACACCGACCCCGCCGAAGCCATCGCGCTCATGGAAAGCCCAGAGCTGCTCAACACCATGCAGCGAGTGGCTGAATTCAGCTTCCAGCACGGCCTACTAGGCGACATGGCACCAAACGCAGAAGTCGTCGGCATTGAGACACCCAGTGGCGTCTTCGGAGACGAGAGCAACGTGCAACTGCGCTTCGACCCCAGCTTTACCCAAGCTTACCTCGACGCTCAGTAACTAGCCCATGGGAGTAGCCACGGCTGCTCCCTCTGCTTTTATCTTCGATGGACATCCGCCATGAAGCGACTCATTAATCTAGCCCCATCCCGAGGGAGCAGATGGCTGCTGGGACTGTTGCCTTTCCTGTTATTGGCCATGGTTTACCTGAGCCTTTCCAATGCCCGGCTGGCCGAGAACCCTAATGATCGGCTACTGCCCACTCCGGCCACCATGGCAAGCTCATTTTATCATTTGGCCACCGCAGAAAACGTACGCACTGGCCAAATCGTTCTATGGACAGACACTTTCGCCAGCTTAGAGCGGATTCTCATTGGCGTGGCGATCAGCGCTTTCATCGGCCTCGTAGTGGGTATTTTAAACGGCGGCATTCCGCTCATCCGCGCCAAACTCTCACCGCTGGTCACCGTCGCGTCGCTTATCCCTCCGATGGCGATACTTCCGATTCTATTCATCGCCTTTGGCACCGGTGAGGCCGCCAAGATCGCGTTGATCGTGATTGGGGTGACGCCGTTTCTGATTCGCGACCTGCAAGGCCATGCGCTGCGACTTCCCGATGAACAGCTGATCAAAGCACAAACCCTGGGAGCCAGCTCCTGGCAGGTACTGTTGCGGGTGCTACTGCCCCAACTCACGCCGCGGCTACTGAATGCCACTCGCTTGGCCCTCGGCAGCGCCTGGCTGTTTTTAATAGCTGCCGAAGCAATTGCCGCCCAAGAGGGGCTTGGTTACCGCATTTTTCTGGTTCGCCGCTACCTGTCGATGGACGTGATTCTGCCCTACGTGGCGTGGATTACGCTGCTGGCGTTCCTTCTTGACCAGATTCTCGCCTGGACATCGCGCCTTGCCTTTCCCTGGTACCACTCGGGCGAAGGAGACAAATCATGAGCCTACTGTCCGCCAAACGCCTAGAAAAGCATTACGGCCATCACGTCGTGCTTGAGAACCTTAATTTCAGCGTCGAGCAAGGAGAATTTGTCACGCTGGTAGGTGCCTCTGGCTGCGGTAAAACCACGTTTTTAAAGATGCTGCTAGGCACCGAAGCCATTTCAAAAGGCAACCTTCTGCTAGATGGTAAGCCCATTCCTAACGAACCCGGCCCGGATCGAGGGGTGGTATTTCAGAAGTATTCCGTCTTTCCACACCTGACTGTGCTGGGCAACGTGATGATGGCCGATGAGCTGCATAGTGCCAAGCTGCTTGGAAAAAGTTTTGGCACTGCCAAACGGCACGCGATTGAGAAAGCCCAAGCACGTATTGAAGAAGTTGGCCTAAGTCACGCGCTTAATAAGTATCCCCATGAGCTGTCCGGCGGCATGCAGCAACGTCTAGCCATCGCCCAGGCGCTCATGATGCGGCCACGCATGCTGTTGCTGGATGAGCCATTTGGTGCCCTGGACCCCGGCATTCGCCAGGACATGCACGAATTAATCACGCGACTTTGGCAAGAGCAGCAGCTCACCATCTTCATGATCACCCACGACCTAAAAGAGGCCTTTGAGCTGGGCACACGGCTATGGGTGTTTGACAAAACCCGCCACGACCCTCAAGCCCCGGAAGCCTATGGCGCCACCATTACCTATGACCTGCCCATTTCGAGAGACCGTCCAACGGCAGCCTTAACGGAAGCACTTCATCAGGGCGGACTGAAAACCCACACCCAGGAGACGCTGCTATGAATAGCCAGCCCGATTACACCACTCATTTACCCGGCGGGCACCACTGGTCACTCCGCCTACGTCGCGGCACAACACTAACCCTGACCGCCCAGGAGGCCAACAGCAACGTAGGATTACTCTGCTACAACCCAGAAAACCTGCTGGAGCGCTTAAACCTGCCGGACACCTTGAAGTGCCAGCACACGTTCAAACTGACCCAAGGCCACTGCCTTTACTCGGACATGGGCCGCATCTTTGCCTCGATCACGCATGATGACCTTGGCTGGCACGACAGCGTTGGCGGTAACCTGCTGCCCCAACACCTGCTGGCCAAAGGCTGGCAGCCAGTGAGCTACCAGCAGGCCCACAATGACTGGACGCGCACCGGCTTCGACGCCTTCCTGGTCGAACTCGCCAAGTATGGGCTTAGCCGCCGAGACATGGCTGCCAATCTCAACCTGTTCTCTCGCGTCGAGAGCGATGACGAAGGCAAGCTGCACTATGTCAGCAACCACTGCCAGCCGGGCAACAGCGTCACGCTGCGCTTCGAGATGGATACCCTAGTGTTGTTGCATACCTGCCCCCACCCGCTGGACCCTGCCACTGACTACCCGCGCCGTGGCGTCGATATCGCGTTAGGTACGGCTGAGCCACCAACAGAGGACGATCCTTGCTACCGCTCACGGCCAGAAAACGCCCGTGGCTTTGCCAATAACCGCCTATACCACCTCGGCCTTTAAGGGGAAAACCATGATTATCGAGAGTACCTTACGCCCCGAAAACGCGCTTAGCCGCACTACCGTTAATGCGGGCGATCACTATATTGGCACCGTGAAGCAGGGCCAAACCTTGCGGATTTTAGACCTGGAAGGCAACCAAGCGGCTGACACGCTGTTCTTCAGCGCCGACGACACCGCCGAGCGCTACAGCGCCATGGATACCGTTCGCGAACAGGGAGCGGTCTATCTCACGACGGGCTCCAAGCTGATCTCCAGCGAAGGTCGCACGATGCTTACCCTCACCGCCGACACCTGCGGCCGCCACGACACCCTAGGTGGTGCCTGCGCCAGCGAAAGCAACACCGTGCGCTACGACCTGGAAAAGCGCCACATGCACTCCTGCCGGGATAACTGGATGCAGGCCATCGCCAACCACCCAGAGTATGGCCTGAGCAAGCGGGACATCACCCACAACATCAACTTCTTCATGAACGTACCGGTGACCGCTGACGGCGGGCTGACGTTTGAAGACGGTATCTCCGCACCGGGCAAGTATGTGGAAATGGTCGCAGAAATGGATGTCATCGTGCTGATCTCCAACTGCCCTCAGCTCAACAACCCCTGCAACGGCTACAACCCCACGCCCATCGAGCTACTGATTTGGGGTTAAGTAATTCGCCCTAGGGACGACCCTAGAAGGCCAAACAACCTGCGGGACGACCCGCCTTTGTTTGCAGGCAGTGCCATGTCCATCCATAAAACGTTTAGCAAAGTCCTGATTGCCAATCGCGGCGCGATTGCCACCCGTATTCTACGCACGCTTAAAGCTTTAGGTGTGGGGAGCGTGGTGGTGTACGCCGATGCCGACCGCGACGCCCCTTATGTGCATCAAGCCGATGAGGCCTACTCACTCGGTGAGGGGGCGGCTAGCGATACCTACCTGAACATCGACAAACTGATCGCTATCGCCCAACAAAGCGGTGCCCAGGCCATCCATCCTGGCTACGGCTTCCTCTCGGAAAACACGCGATTTATTACCGCCTGCGATGCCGCCGGGCTCGTCTTTCTAGGCCCCACCGCCGAGCAGATACAGCAGTTTGGCCTCAAGCACGAAGCCCGCGCACTCGCCGAAAAGGCAGGCGTACCGCTGGTGCCAGGATCACAGCTGCTGGAGACCCTCGAAGACGCTAAGCAAGCCGCCGAACGAATTGGCTACCCGGTCATGCTGAAATCCACTGCTGGTGGCGGTGGCATCGGCATGCAGGTCTGCCACTCTCACACGGAGCTGGCACGCGCCTTTGAGTCAGTGAAAGGCCTTGGCGAGCGCAACTTTGGCGATGGCGGTGTCTTCCTGGAAGCCTATATCGCACGTGCCCGCCATCTGGAAGTACAGCTGTTTGGCGATGGCCAGGGCAGTGTTATCGCCCTCGGTGAACGAGACTGCTCTACCCAGCGCCGCCATCAAAAAGTACTAGAAGAGTGCCCAGCCCCGAACCTCCCCGAAGCCGTGCGCCAATCACTGCACGCCACGGCGGTGCAACTAGGCAAAGCGGTCAACTACCGCAGCGCGGGAACCGTCGAGTTCATTTACGACGCCGAGCGTGAAGCTTTCTATTTTCTGGAGGTTAATACTCGCCTACAGGTGGAGCACGGCGTCACCGAGCTGGTCTACGGCGTCGATATCGTCGAATGGATGGTAAAGCTCGGCGCCGGAGAACTCCCTCGCCTGGAAACACTTGCCCAGACGCTCTCTCCCACTGGTCACGCCGTCCAGGCACGTCTGTACGCCGAAGACCCTGCTCACGATTTTCGCCCCAGCGCCGGGCTACTGACGGAAGTCATCTTTCCTGAAGCCAGCGGCCTGCGCATCGACCACGCCATTGAGGCAGGCCTGGAAGTGTCACCGCTATTTGACCCCATGCTAGCCAAAGTGATGGTGCATGCCGAAAGCCGCAAGCAGGCGACGGCACAGCTGGCGGATACGCTGGACAACACCAGCGTTTATGGCATTGCCACCAACCGTAGCTGGCTTGCCCACGTTCTGCGTGCCGAACGCTTTCAGCAGGCGGATATCGACACCCACTGGCTTACCACCCTGGCGTGGGCACCTCCCGCCATGGAAGTGATCGCCCCTGGCACGCTCACCACAATTCAGGATTTTCCCGGTCGCCAGGGTCACTGGGATGTGGGTGTGCCGCCTTCCGGCCCGTTTGACGACTGGTCGTTTCGCCTTGGCAATCGCCTGCTCGACAATCCCACGGATGCCGCTGGCCTAGAAATTACCCTCCAGGGCCCCACGCTGCGCTTTCACCGGGCCACACAGGTCGTGCTAGCAGGCGCCAAGTTGCCCGCCTCGCTGGATGGCAACCCCATTAATCACTGGGAAGTCATTGATGTGCCGGCCGGTGCCACGCTTACGTTAGGCAAGGCCACCGCTGGGGCACGCGCTTATCTTCTAGTGCGCGGCGGCATTGAATGCCCTCGCTATCTGGGCTCTCGCAGCACCTTCACTCTAGGCCAGTTTGGCGGCCATGGCGGGCGGGCACTGCGCAGCGGCGATATGCTGGAGCTGCCCACGCTGATGCCTGCGCCCTCACGCACGCTGGATAACGCGCTAGCCCCCGCCATTGGCAACGGTTCCGAAAGCGTGACGGAAATTGCCGTGCTTTATGGCCCCCACGGCGCGCCAGACTTTTTCACTGATAGCGATATCGAACGCTTCTTCGACCACGATTGGGAAGTGCACTACAACTCCAGCCGCACCGGTGTACGGCTAATTGGCCCACGCCCAGAGTGGGCACGGGCGGATGGCGGTGAAGCGGGCCTGCACCCTTCCAATATTCACGATAACGCCTACGCCTTTGGCACTATCGACTTTACCGGCGACATGCCGGTCATTCTTGGACCGGACGGCCCGTCACTGGGTGGCTTTGTCTGCCCGGCCACCGTGGTGCGCGCTGAACGCTGGAAGCTGGGGCAACTCACCGCTGGTGACAAGGTCCGCTTTGTCCCGGTAACCCTCACCACCGCCCGCGACTTAGAGGAGCGCCAACTCACTCAACTCGCGTCACTAGCACCTATCCCCAACGTTGCGTTAACCACAGAGCGGGCTAGCCCGATTCTACGAGATGTACCTGCCTCTGAGGCCGGTGAACGGGTCGTATACCTCCGTGCCGGAGATGACTTCCTGCTGATCGAATTTGGCCCCATGGAGCTGGATATCGCCCTCCGGTTCCGGGTTCACGCCTGGATGCTGTGGCTGCGTGAACATCCGCTTACAGGGCTTCGAGAGCTAACGCCCGGTATACGTTCTCTGCAAGTGCATTTCGAACCGCTAGAGCTGAGCCTTGACGATCTGCTTGTCCACCTACAACAAGCCGAGCAGGCGCTGGTGGATGTGGAATCACTGGAAGTAGAGTCCCGGGTCGTGCATCTACCGCTCTCCTGGGATGACCCCGCCTGCCAGGAAGCTATCGACAAGTATCAGCGCAGCGTACGCCCAGATGCTCCCTGGTGCCCCAGTAATTTGGATTTTATTCGTCGCATCAACGCCCTTGAAAGTGAACAGCAAGTGCGCGATATCGTCTTCAACGCCCGTTATCTGGTGATGGGCTTAGGAGATGTGTATTTGGGGGCGCCCGTCGCGACACCCCTCGACCCGCGCCACCGCTTGGTCACCACCAAATACAACCCCGCCCGTACCTGGACGGCGGAAAACTCGGTGGGTATTGGCGGCGCCTACTTATGCGTTTATGGCATGGAAGGCCCCGGCGGCTACCAGTTCGTTGGCCGCACGCTGCAGATGTGGAACCGTTACCGCACCACACAGTACTTCAATAACCCTTGGCTGCTGCGATTTTTTGATCAACTTCGCTTTTATGAAGTCAGCCACGAAGAGCTACAGCAAATTCGCCGTGACTTTCCCCACGGGCGCTTCGAGCTGCCTATTGAAACGGCCCGCTTCAAACTGGCCGACTACCAAGCCGATATCGATAAAAACGCCGACGCCATCGAGGCATTTCGCACTAAGCGCGAGGCCGCCTTCCAGGCAGAAATGGCAGCCTGGCGCGCCAACGGCCAGTTCACCTTTGAAGACCAAGCACCAGCTAGCGCAGAAGTCGACACTCTGGACGAAAATGAACTGGGTATCGAAAGCCCAGTGACCGGTAGCCTGTGGAAACTGCTGGTCAAGGAGGGGGAGCAGGTAGACGCCGGTCAGCCGGTGGCGCTGGTGGAGTCGATGAAAATGGAGGTAGAGGTCACGGCCCACTGCGCTGGGCGTGTTGCTAGGCTGCCGCTTGCAGAAGGTGCAGCCATTGGACCCGGCCAGCCTCTGGTGGTGCTCACCCAAGAAGAGGAGGCTGACGCATGAATACGTCTGCCGCAGACCAACGCTTAGCAGCCTTTCAGGAGATCCCCATTATCGACATTCATCCCCTGCTGCACGGGGATGAACAGGCACGCCGCGAGGTCGCCGCTGAGCTGGGCCGCGCCGCCCGAGACGTGGGCTTTTTCCAAATGGTGGGCCATGGTATTGATGGTTCACTGCGCGAAGGCCTGATTCATCAGGCCAAGCGTTTCTTCGCACAGTCTGAAGCGATCAAAATGGAGCGCTACATCGGCCTCTACCATCACCATCGCGGCTATGTGCCGCCCGGCGAAGAATCGCCAGACCCAGCCAAGCCCGACATGAAAGAGGCTTTCGACCTCGCTTTCGAGCTACCTAGCGATGACCCGGACGTGCTGGCCGGAACGCCACTGCTTGGCCCTAACCCCTGGCCTAACCTTGATGGTTTCAAGGAGCCAGTGGCCGCTTATTACGACGCGGCGTACCACGTCGGGCGCGCACTGATGGGCGGCTTTGCTATGGCGCTGGGGCTGGCTCCCCAGCAACTGCTTCAGCACGTCAATAAGCCGCCCAGTCAGCTGCGCCTGATCCATTACCCTTATAACCCTAATGCTGAGGATGCCCAAGGCATCGGCGCCCACACTGACTACGAGTGCTTTACCCTGCTACTGCCTACCGCGCCAGGGCTTGAGGTGATGAATGGGAAAGGCGAGTGGATCGATGTACCTTTCAAGGAGGGCGCGTTGATCGTCAATATTGGCGATATGCTTGAGATCTGGAGTAATGGCGAGTTTGTTGCCACCTCCCATCGGGTACGTAAAGTGAAAGAGGAGCGCTACTCGTTCCCGCTGTTTTTCGCCTGTGACTACCACACCGTGGTCGAACCACTCCCCGAGCTGATCGCTCGCCACGGACAAGCCCGGTACTCAGCACTAAAAGCAGGCGACCACCTCTTCGCCCAAACCATCCAAACCTTCCGCTACCTGCGCGAGCGCTTGGCGAAGGGTGAAATTGCGCTCCCCGAAGGTGCCCGGGAAGTGGGTAGTCTGGGCCAGCATGGTAAGCATAAGGAAGACCCCTTATGAACGTCGGCTTACCTGCCACACCTCAAGCATTTCGTGGCGTATGGCAGCGCACGCTCTACGATGAGCCCGCTAAAGCACCCTACCAACAGACCGACACCACTACTCAGGTTTATTGGCTTCAGGGCAAGCACTGGCATGCCGACCTGCGCCTGCCTGCAGACTCGCCTGACTTTTCAGGCATCACTGGTTTAGACGACTGCAACCGCCGCCAGCTTGAATGGCTGGCGAGACTCACTGCTTTTGCAGGTATTACCCAAATCGATAGTGAGCTAGGGGTATGCACCTGGCATCGCTATCAGGATCTATGCCCTAGCCTGGAAAAGGATGTAGGGCTACTGCGCTGGATTGACGGCACCATTATAGAAGAGCGACATCCGCACGATCAGTACGTTGAGCACTGGCAACAGCTTTCCAACGATGCCGTTGAAGACGTAATTCAAGACGCGCAGGGCCAACTGCGCTGGCTGCAAATCGGCGACCACGCTATGGCAATCACACCTCGCCCTTGGGCAGATAATGCAGACGCACTATTCGCCCCAATCAATAGCTTAACTGACAGCGCTCTTCTCTGGCGCGCCAGCCTATGCTTTGACTACTTAGAGCGTAGCCAAGACGGTTGGCGGGTAGTGCTATCTACCCAGCCGTGGCGGAAGGGAGTGATTTATGACAGTGCAGCAAACCGGCTTCATTCTTCTTTAGTGACACCGATTTAATTAAGGAATTTATTATGACGCTTCCTATTGCACTCGATATTGCCAGCCTGCATGCAGCCTACCGTAGCGGCAAACTCACCCCTTCTGATCTTATCAGTCAGCTGTTGGCAGCGGCCGAAAACCACGGTAAAGAGCCCGCCTGGATTACCCGCTTAAGTCGCGAGCAGTTGGCGCCCTATTTACAGCGCCTAGAAGGTGAGTCACCGGAAACGTTGCCGCTTTACGGCATTCCCTTTGCGCTGAAAGACAACATCGACCTCGCAGGGATACCCACCACTGCGGGCAGCCCGGCCTATGCTTACACGCCCTCGGAAAACGCTTTTGTGGTGCAGCAGTTGATCGATGCGGGCGCTATTCCCATGGGTAAAACCAATCTGGATCAGTTCGCCACCGGGCTGGTAGGCGAGCGGGCGCTGGAAGTTTATGGCACCCCTGCCAATGCCTTCGACCCAACGCTGGTGCCTGGCGGCTCCAGCAGCGGCTCTGCGGTGGTTACAGCCGCTGGCATGGTCAGTTTTGCACTGGGCACCGATACGGCAGGCTCTGGCCGCGTGCCTGCATGCTTTCATAACTTATACGGAGTTAAACCGAGCTTGGGGCTGCTTAGCACCCGGGGCGTGGTACCCGCTTGCGCCACACTGGATACCATTAGCCTGTTTGCGCTGACCGCTGACGATGCCGCAAAGGTGCTGGATATTACCGCAGCCTATGATGCCGAGTGCGCTTGGTCGCGCCAGCATGACTTTGCCGTACACGGCAAACGCTACGGAAAAGCGCCCGCTACGTTTCGCTTTGGAGTGCCACTGGAATCCCAGTGGCAAACCGATGCGGCCTATACCCAAGGCATGCACCATGCAATTGCTGAGCTTGAAGCACTGGGCGGTGAAAAGGCCGAGCTGGACTGTTCGCCGTTACTGGCTGCTGCGCGCTTACTTTATGAAGGCCCCTGGGTGGCCGAACGCTACCATGTTATTCGTGAGCTAATGAAGAGCAACCCGGATGCGGTACACCCGGTGACTTTCCAAATCACCCAGGGTGGGGCAACGCCGCTGGCAGTAGACGCCTTTGATGCGCGCTATAAACTCGCTGAATATAAGCGCCAGGCCGACGCACTCATTAGTCAGGTGGATGTGATGCTCACGCCTACAACGGTGACTCACCCAAGCAAGGCCGAGGTGGCAGCGGACCCTATCGGTGTTAACTCCCGCCTGGGTACCTGGACCAACTTTATGAACCTGCTCGACTATAGCGCCCTGGCGGTGCCAGTGGGATTTAGCGAGCGCGACCTACCGGTGGGCGTCACGCTGTTTGGGCCAGCATTTGCAGACTTAACGCTACTCTCCCTCGCCCGCGCCCTTGAAGCGCGCCTAATGCTACCGTTAGGCGCAACCAGCATTCCACACCCGCCTTTAGAGGAACTACCCGCTCCTGCCCAGGATGGCAGCATGGAGCTGGTGGTGTGCGGTGCGCACTTAAAAGGCCTGCCGCTTAACCATCAGCTCACACAGCGGGGTGGCGTATTGGTGAGCACCACCCACAGCGCCCCGCGCTATAAGCTCTTTGCTCTGGCAGGTGGGCCTCCAAAGCGCCCGGCGATGCTTCGCGACGACACCGGCCAAGCCATTGAAGTAGAAGTTTGGCGTTTGCCTATCGAAACCCTGGGCAGCTTTTTAGCGGGCATTCCTGCCCCGCTCGGCTTAGGCCAGGTGGAGCTTGCCGACGGCAGTTGGAAGTGTGGCTTTATCTGCACCGCGGGGGCGCTAAATGAAGGCGGTGAAGCTGAAGACATCACCGAATTTGGCGGCTGGCGGGGGTGGTTGGCAAGTCAATCTTAACGCTGATATACAAGGCCCATGCACATGTAAAACATTGCGTATGGGCTTCTTTACACAAGCTCCTTCGCTTGCTCTTGAGTTCGCTTGCCAAGCGAACGATTAGCGGCTTTAAAACATACCCGCATCAGTGGCATCAACAGCCACAAAAGTGGTGTAAGTAGCCAGCGATAAATAAAGCGCGCAATGAACATTACCGGTAATAGCACAATTAACCAGACAAGAAACTGCCCGAGCCACGTTGGCCAGCCTAACCACTGAGATAGATTGGCACCCAATGCACTGACTAGGCTGGGGTGGCGAATGACCACATAAGCCGTGCCGGCTACCGCTGCAACTTTGGCCATGCGCGGCAGCGTTGCGAAGCGCCCGCTTGTGGCAACGATCCCTTGACGCACACCCGTGCGAGCGGCCTGTGCCTCAACGCTTCCCACACGAGCCGTACGAGCGGCTCTTCCAGCGCGGAGTACTTTCACGGCACTGGCCATTACCAGTAGATCAACACCCGCCCAGCCCAGATCGCTTGCGCCTATTGCCTCGCCACGCCGCCACTGGCTTTCCAGATCACGTAGGCCGCTAGTAAAAAAGTCGCCTACGCCGGAAACCAAGCGTTCGCCCTGCAGCCACGCTACGTTGCCTTCGTCATCCACGACAAACTGGTTGAGCAGCCCATGGCCGTTGCTGCCGAGTAACGCGATACCCATCTGGCCACGCCGCAAAGGGGTTAGCTCGGCCATGGCCGCCTCTACGTCTGCGTCACCTAGCTCATTGGTATCCGATGGCTCATCGCCCCACCAGCGGCTGACTTGCTGATAGCGCACTCCTATCCAGTGCTGAGCGCGCAGCGTCGTCACGTCGTGATCGCGGAAGTAGCTGATAGGCAGCACGGCATCCGCTCCGAAGCGCACCAGCACCTGTTGGAATTGGGGCGATAACCCATAGTCGAGAAGCGTGCTTCGAGCGATATCACCGTGACGTAATATCGCCAACGCGGCGCTCATCCATAGCGCTTGATCCGACGCATAGTGAAGAAACAGTGCGTTGATCTCAGCAGACTCTTCTTGAAACGTGGGCTCAAGAGCGGGCAGTGCCCGCTCTACTTCCAAGCGTACCAACGTCTCTTCAAACGGCTCATGGGAGGCCGTCTGCGAGAACAGCCCAGCCAGGGCCATGGCGACTAATACGATGAACAGCCAAGGCCGTTTGAGCATTTACCCCAGCGACTCCGCCGTCACATTGGCAGCAGGCGCTTGGGTAGAGTGATGGCGATTGATTGCACTCAGCACACCTTTCATGGAGGCACTGGTGATGCTTTCATCGGTACCTACGCCAAACACGGCTTTGCCATCAATGCGTACTTCCACGTAAGCGATCGCTTCGGCATCCGCCCCTTGGCCGCGGGAGTGTTCATGATAGTCAATGATTTCGACCTCTTGGCCGCTCGCCACCAGCGCCTTGATAAACGCGGCCAGCGGGCCGTTGCCTTCACCGGTCAGGGTCTGGCGTTGGCCGCCGTTTTCGACAATGGCCTCTAGCGCGACTTTGGGGCTATCTGGCTCGGAGGAAAGACGGTGATTCACCAGTGCCAGCGGTGACCGCTGCTCTAGATACTCATCGGCAAAGGCTTGGTAGATCATTTGTGAGGTGATCTCTTTACCGGTGCGGTCCGCCACTTCCTGCACCACTTGGCTGAACTCGATGGAGAGCCTGCGGGGCAGCTCGATACCGTGCTCCTGCTCCAGCAGATAGGAGATGCCGCCTTTGCCTGACTGGCTGTTGACGCGAATCACGGCTTCGTAGCTGCGCCCAACATCCATGGGGTCGATGGGCAGGTACGGCACGTCCCAGGGGGCTTCTGGGTTGGCGCGACGCTCGGCCATGCCCTTCTTGATGGCATCCTGGTGCGAACCGGAAAACGCCGTGAACACCAGGTCGCCCACGTAAGGGTGGCGCGGATGAACCGGCAGCTGGTTGCAGTACTCCACTTCGCGCATGATTGGCGTGATATTGGAGAAATCGAGTTGGGGGTGTACGCCCTGGGTGTACATGTTCATGGCCAGCGTCACGATATCGACATTGCCGGTACGCTCGCCATTACCGAACAGGGTGCCCTCGATTCGGTCGGCCCCCGCCATCAGCGTCAACTCCGCCGCCGCCACGCCGGTGCCGCGGTCGTTGTGCGGGTGCACGCTGACGATCAAGGTATCGCGCTTTTTCACATGGCGGCAGAACCACTCGATCTGATCAGCGTAGTTGTTGGGCGTAGCGACTTCGACCGTGGCTGGCAGGTTGACGATCATTTTGTTGTCGACGCTGGGGCCAAAGGTGTCCATCACCGCTTCGACGATCTCGACCGCGAAATCCATCTCCGTGGTGGTGAATAGCTCGGGTGAGTACTGGAAAGTCCAGTTCGTTTCCGGATTGGCCGCCATCAAGTCACGGATCTGCGCGGTGGCATCCACGGCAATTTGGATGCACTCGGTTTTGTCGACGCTAAACACCACCCGACGAAACATCGGGTCGGTGGCATTGTAGACATGCACGATGGCGTTCTTGACGCCCTTCAACGCCTCGAAGGTGCGCTCGATCAAGTGTGGACGCGCTTGGGTCAGCACCTGAATGGTCACGTCCTCAGGAATTTTGTCTTGCTCGATCAGCGAACGTACGAAGTCGAAGTCGGTTTGCGACGCAGAAGGAAAGCCCACTTCGATCTCTTTGAAACCGATCTTCAGCAGCATGTCGAACAACCGCTGCTTGCGCTCCTGATCCATGGGGTCGATCAGCGACTGGTTGCCATCGCGCAGGTCGACGCTGCACCAGATGGGCGGCGTGTCGATGCGCTGGCCGGGCCACTGACGGTCGGGCAGGTCTACCGCCACGAAAGGGCGATACTTTTTAGAGGGGTCCTTCATCATCATCGTGGCTCTCCTGTTATTCGTCGCGGTCAGGCTTTGCTTGCCCAGGCTGTGCTAGACTAGGCTTTGCTTGCGCGGCCGCCTGCAGGGCGGACTCCATGCGATCCAACTGGCTGCGCAGTGCGCGCACGTCGTCACGCAGGCCCTGTATCTCTGCAGCTTCGCCTTCTCCGCTTTCTAAATCAATCTGTGCGCTCTCTTTCTGCATCACGTCCAACACGATACCGATCATCATATTCAGGAAAATGAACGCATTCAAAAAGATGAAGGTCAGAAAGTAGATCCAGGCGTAGGGGTACTGCTCCATGGTGGGATACAGCACCGCCGTGGCCCAGCTCTCGAAGGTGGCCACCTGGAACAGCGTCAGCATGGCCAGCGCAATGTTGCCCCACAGCTGCTCATCCACGGTATGGAAGATGAAGCTGCCCACCGCCGCGTAGATATAGAAGATGATGAACATCAGCAGCGCCACGTAGCCCATCCGTGGAATGGACTTGATCAACGCCACCAGCAGCAGGCGCAGCTCGGGAATCATCGACACCAGACGCAGCACCCGGAAGATGCGCAGCAGGCGTGCCAGCAGCACCATCTCAGAGTCGTCCATGGGGATGAGGCTGGCCGTGACGATCAGGAAGTCGAAGATGTTCCAACCCTTCTTGAAGAAGTTGGTCAGATTGCGTTCGGCGGCCATGCGAATCAGCAGTTCCACCAGAAAGAAGATGGTGACGGCGACGTCCAGATAGGTCAGCCACTGCTCGAACTGACTGACCTCATCGTAGGTGCGGGCACCGATGGTCATGGCAGACAGCACGATGATGGCGATCACTACGGTCTCGAACAGCTTGTTACTACGCAGCTTTTCAAAGCGGGCTTGCCAGGTATTGAAGGGTTCACTCATGGAACAAGAAGTCTCTAAACGGTTAACGTCGACACTTTATACTAAAATTACACACCTTCCATACAAGTGATATCCTGTTGTTTCACTTGATGTATCTTCGCCTCCAGGGCAACCCTCTTTGCTCTGGCGATTTTTTTGATTTTTTGCGCTGGATGACCTCATGACACTGCTGTGGATCGCCTTACTGCCGTTACTGGGCGTACTGGTGCCGGCACTGACTGCCCAACGCGGCCGCACTTGGTGCTCGCTCGCAACGGGCATACTGCCAGCAACAGCACTGCTACTTACGCTGCTGCAAATACCTGCCCTGATGGAGGGTGAAGCGCTGCGTTTTGCTGCCACCTGGATGCCCGCACTCGGCCTGGAGCTTGCGTTTCGTCTCGATGGCCTGTCGCTGCTCTTCAACCTGCTCATTTTGGGCATTGGGCTATTGATTCTATTGTATGCCCATTTTTACTTGGCAAGCGATGAGCCTTTTGGACGCTTTTACGCCTTCTTGATGCTGTTTATGGCCTCGATGGTCGGCATCTCGATGTCCGATAACCTTATCCTGCTCTGGCTATTTTGGGAGTTGACCAGTCTCTCCTCCTTCCTGCTGATTGGCTTTTGGTCTTATCGCAGCGATGCCCGTAAAGGCGCGCGCATGGCGCTTACGGTAACCGGTGCAGGCGGCCTAGCACTGCTAGCAGGCTTACTGCTGCTGGGCGATATGGCCGGTAGCTATCGGATGGATGACGTGCTGGCCAGCGGCGCCACCATCGTGGCTGATCCGCTTTATCCGCTCATGCTCGGGCTTGTACTACTGGGTGCATTCACCAAATCTGCTCAGTTTCCGTTCCAGTTCTGGCTTCCCCATGCCATGGCGGCTCCCACGCCCGTTTCTGCCTACCTGCACTCAGCCACGATGGTAAAAGCGGGTATTTTCTTAATGGCCCGGTTGCATCCCGCCATTGCGGATAGCGCATTGTGGAGCGTGGTCGTGCCGCTGGTAGGTACCATCACGCTGCTTTACGGCGCGTGGTTTGCGCTGTTCAAAACCGACTTGAAAGGCATTCTGGCGTTTTCGACCGTCAGCCATTTGGGGTTGATCACCGTCCTGCTGGGCATTGGCAGCCCCATGGCCGTGTTGGCCGCGCTGTTCCATATCCTTAACCACGCCACCTTCAAAGCGGCGCTGTTCATGAGCGCGGGCATCATCGACCATGAAACCGGCACCCGAGAGCTGAAGCAGCTTGGCGGGCTCAGAAAGGCGATGCCCGTCACCGCACTGCTGACCACCTTAGCCGCCGCCGCTATGGCGGGGGTGCCGCTGTTTAACGGTTTCCTCTCGAAAGAGATGTTCTTTACCGAAACCCTCGCCACTCCAGTACTCGGCGGTTTGAGCTGGGTGCTGCCCGCCCTGGCGACGCTGGGCGGCATTCTCTCCGTCGCATACTCACTGCGGCTGGTTCATGCGGTGTTCTACAAACCCGCCCGCGAGCAAACGCCGAAAGCTCCCCACGAGCCGCCCCACCTGATGCGCTTGCCCGTAGAGCTGCTGGTGGCGCTATGTGTGCTGGTGGGTTTATTCCCTGCCTTTTTCGCGACGGGCATTTTGGAATTAGCCACTCAATCCGTTCTGGTCGAACCGTTGTCGTTCCATCTCGCCATCTGGCACGGCGTGAATTTGCCGCTGATGATGAGCTTGCTGGCCTTTGCAGCGGGCATTGCCATGTACTGGCGTCATGCCGATCTGCGCCGCTTTGTGCAGCCCTTCGCCAGTGTGGATGCGCGTCGCGTGTTCGAGCGGTTTATCATCACCGTGGGCTATCGCGCCGAGCAGATCATCACCAAGCTGGAAGGCAACTCGCTACAGCGCTATATGGGATGGTTGCTGGGTGCCGCCCTGCTGATGGGGCTGATCGGCCTTGCCAGCGTGCAAGAATTGACCGGCACCAAAGGCAACCAGCCGATAGATGGCGTGGTGCTGCTAGGCGCAGGCATGCTAATTTTTGGTGGTATTGCCACCGCAGCGACTCACCGCTACCGCTTAATTTCGCTGCTGATGCTGTCAGTAGTAGGGCTCTTTGTCGCCCTCACCTTCGCACGTTTCTCGGCCCCTGATCTCGCTTTGACCCAGCTATCGGTAGAAGTCGTCACCATGATTCTGCTGATGCTGGCGCTATTCTTCTTGCCACAAAAAACCCCCACCGAATCGAGCCCGTTGCGCAACGTGCGCGATATTCTGCTAGCCGGTGCGCTAGGGCTGGTGGTCGCCAGCTTGAACTACGCGGTGATGACCCGAGAAACGCTATCGATCTCCAACTTCTTCGTGGAGAACAGCAAACCCGGTGGCGGCGGCTACAACGTAGTCAACGTCATCTTGGTCGACTTCCGGGGCTTCGATACCCTGGGCGAAATTACCGTACTGGCCATTGCAGGCCTGGCTATCTTCAAGCTGCTCAACCGCTTGCGTCTGTTCATGCCCCACAGCGACGGTGAAGGCCGTGCTTGGTCGCCGGATCGCTACCCGGCCATTTTGACGTCTATCTCAATGACGCTACTACCACTGGCGCTGCTGGTCTCGGCCTTCATCTTCTTACGCGGCCATAACCAACCCGGCGGCGGCTTTATTGCCGGTTTGATCACTGCGGTTGCGTTGATCCTGCTGTACATGGCGCGGGGCGTTGAGTGGGCGCAGGAGCGCCTGAACTTCCCCTTCCAGCCGGTCGCCGTGGTCGGTGTGGCCATTGCCACGCTCACCGGGCTAGGCAGCTGGCTATTGGGCTATCCCTTCCTGACCTCGTCGTTTGGGTATTTCAGCCTGCCGCTGATTGGCACGTTCGAGCTTGCCACGGCCCTGCTGTTTGACCTGGGTGTGTACCTTGCAGTGGTAGGTGCCACGCTGATGATTCTGGCCAACCTGGGTAAGGTGACGACACCACACCGCCCGGTGACCGACCCGAAAACGTCAGACACCCACGACACGCCGAATGAAAAGGAATCCCACTAATGGAAATGCTCTACGCCATTACTACGGGCATCTTAACCTCCTGCGGGCTCTACCTGACGCTGCGTGGAAGAACGTTCCCGGTCGTTGTGGGCCTGACGCTGCTCTCCTACGCGGTCAACCTGTTCCTGTTCTCCATGGGCGGGCTGACGACGGACGGTGCTGCGCTGGTGAACGAAGGCTCTCAGTTTGCCGACCCGCTGCCCCAGGCGCTGGTTCTCACCGCTATCGTCATCGGCTTTGCCATGACGGCGTTCGTCGTCATTCTTGCCATGCGGGCGCGCAGCGAAGTGGGTAACGACCACGTGGATGGTAAAAAGGAAGACCGCGAATGATTCAGCATCTAATTGTGTTGCCCGTGGTACTACCCCTGGTCGCGGGTATTTTATTGCTCTACCAGCGCCAGGGGCTGGCGCACTACAAGCGCGCTGTGAGCGTTATTGCCACCCTGCTTCTGCTGCTGGTGTCGATTGCCCTGGTGCGCCAAGCCGCCAGCGGTGAGATCACCTATTACGCCCTAGGCGACTGGCAGCCACCGTTTGGCGTAGTGCTAGTGCTCGACCGCCTCTCCGCGCTGATGGTGCTGCTCACGTCCCTTCTTGCCGTGGGTGCCGTGGTGTTTGCCTGCGGTGGAGACGACGAGAAAGGCAGTAACTTCCACGGTTTGTTTCAGTGGCAGTTGCTAGGCATCAACGGCGCGTTTTTGACAGGGGACTTGTTCAACCTATTTGTCTTCTTTGAAGTGCTGCTGCTGGCCTCCTACGCGCTGCTGCTACACGGTGGTGGCAAAGCGCGCATTCAGGCCAGCGTTCACTATGTAGTGCTTAACCTAGCGGGCTCGTCGCTATTTTTGATTGCCGTGGGCATTCTGTATGGGGCCACCGGCACGCTCAATATGGCGGATATGGGCTATAAGCTTGCTAGCCTGCCCGCCGAGCGCGAGGGCTTAGTGACCGCAGGCGCGCTAATGCTGCTGGTCGTCTTTGGCCTCAAAGCCGCTATTTTGCCGCTCTATTTCTGGCTCCCCCGCGCCTATGCGGCGGCCCCTGCCCCGGTGGCAGCGCTGTTTGCGATCATGACCAAGGTAGGCATCTACGCCATTCTGCGGGTCTATTCGCTGATTTTTGGCGAGCAGGCTGGCGGACTTGTGGCGCTTGAGCAGCCTTGGGTGTGGTGGTTAGCGCTAGCCACCTTGGCAGCCGCTGGCGTTGGTGTGATGGCCGCTCGCGACCTACGCCTGCTGGTGGCCTACTTGGTGCTGATTTCGGTCGGCACGCTGCTGGCAGGTGTGGGCATGCGCTCGGTAGAGGCCACCTCTGCCTTGCTCTACTACCTGATCCATACCACGCTGATCACCGGTGGCCTGTTCTTGCTGGCTGAGATGATTGGCCTGCAGCGCGGCAAGCCGGGTACGCGCATCGTCAAAGGGCGCCCGCTGGTTCAGGGTAACGCCCTGGCGATCACCTTTTTCATCGGTGCGATTGCCGTGGTGGGGATGCCACCCCTTTCAGGCGCGCTGGGTAAAGCGATGGTGCTAGTAGCCGCAGAAGGCACTCAGCGCGTGTGGCTATGGCCACTGCTGCTGCTCGCCAGCCTAGCATCACTCATCGCGCTCTCCCGTGCAGGCTCTACGCTGTTTTGGCGCAGCCACCGGGGCAGCCCCAGCGGTAGCCCTCTTTCGCGCTACCAATGGTTCGGTATGCTCTGGCTACTCAGCGCCGCGCCTTTACTGGTGGCGTTTGCCGGGCCGGTGAGCAGCTACACCCAAGCCACCGGCGAGCAGCTCGCCAACCCACAGCTGCTAATTGAAACGCTGCTGCCCGATGCAGGAGAGACGCCATGATTACCCCTCGCAAATGGCTGCCCACCCCAGTTCTTTCGATACTGCTGCTGTTGGTGTGGCTGCTGCTGGTGCGCAGCTACGCCTTTGGCCAGCTCGTTCTGGGGGGTGCGCTGGCTATTCTGATCCCTTTGTTAACCCACCGCTTTTGGGATGCTCGGCCACGGATCAGCAAGCCTATGATGCTGCTGCGTTTTGGCCTGCGGGTATTGGGCGATATCGTCACCGCCAACTTTGAGGTCGCGTACCTGATCGCTAACCCATGGCGCAAGCTAAAGCCTCACTTCATCGAGTATCCGCTGATGTTGGAGGAGCGTTTTACCATCACGCTGCTGGCCAGCACGATCAGCCTGACCCCGGGCACCGTTTCGGCCAACCTGCGAATGGATGGCAAATCCCTGCTGATTCACGCACTGAACGTGGATGATGAAGAAGCGCTCATTGAGCAAATACGCGAACGCTACGAACGGCCGCTCAAGGAGATTTACGAATGCTGAGTATTGCGCTCTATATCACCTTAGCGCTGGTGGTGATGGCCCTACTAATGAACCTTTATCGGCTTACCGTAGGCCCCGATCTCCCTGACCGGGTACTGGCGCTAGACACCATGTACGTCAACTCCATCGCGCTAATCGTATTGCTCGGCTTGTGGCTCAACAGCAAGACTTACTTTGAGTCAGCGCTGTTGATCGCCATGCTTGGCTTTATCAGTACGGTAGCCGTGTGCAAGTACATTCTACGCGGGGATATTATTGAATGAGCCCGATTAATGAGGTGCGTTTATGCCATTCTTAGTTGAAGCACTGATTTCCCTACTGTTAATAGCCGGAGGCGTGTTTGTGTTTATAGGCTCGCTAGGCATGGCACACCTGCGCGATTTCTATATGCGCCTACACGGCCCTACTAAAGCCACTACGTTGGGCATCGGCTGCATGCTGATTGCCTCCATGGGGTATTTTTGGAGCGTCGATGGTAAGCCGGATATCCAAGAGCTGCTGATTACGCTGTTCCTGTTTATTACCGCCCCAGTAAGCGCTCACCTGCTGGCCAAAACCGGTTTGCATATGCAGTTAAAGCACAGCCAAAAAACCCAGGGCAAACCGGTCGAGTTGCGCTCTGAAGAGGTCGGCGAAAAGCCGGTACCTCATCCGGACAAAGGGCACGGCTAAGCTTCGCTGCCCTATTTTCTCAAGCGCTGGCAACCGCCAGCGCTTTTTATTGCCCGCTATGCTAAACATCTGAGCGAGCACCAAAAGTGTCAGCCTCACGCATAATCTGCTCTCAAGAGAAAGTAGTGGCGGATGCCACTTTCCGGTAAGCTCTTGCCGATTGATTTTTTGTGGTGAGGTACATCTATGTGGAGCCTACTCAGGCTATCTGCACTTTCATTATCCGCCTTGGTACTCGTAGGCTGCTCCGACCCGAAAGTCGATACGAGTTCCATGCCTGCAGCGGTGGTCTCAATCGAGAAAGTGCGTGAGTCGCTGCCCACCTATAAGCGCGACGAGTTTGATACCGCGCTGAAGATCATAGCCATGTCATCGTTTAACGGTATCGATCTCTTTAACCCCCAACGCATGAACGCTGCTGAAATTGCTGAATCGGCTAATGCCTATATGCACGGGCTAACGGGCGACGAAATTATTGAGCGCGCTGACAAGATGCTGCGCCAGCGGCGTGCACGAGAGCGGGAGCAAGCACTGCGCACGCTTAACCGGCTAGAAGCCAAACAGGACAGCGCCCAGCGCGCCCAAGAGCATTTAGCGCAAATCAGCATTGATAATGCGCGTTACTACATCAGTACCAGCCCCTACGGCGCACTGGAACCGGTGATTGAGCTAACGGTGACGAACGGCTCTGACCACGCGGTTGCAGAGCTCATGCTGCACGGCGTACTGAAAAGCCCTAACCGCGAGGTGGCCTGGGTGGATGAAACATTCTACTACGCTACTTCCGGCGGCCTAGCGCCAGGGGAAAGCGCCACCTGGAGCCTCGCCCCTAACCGTTTTGGCCCCTGGGGCAACGATCAAATACCGCGTAATGCCGTACTGACACTAACACTGCTCGGGGTTAACAATAGCGAAGGTGAACCGCTATGGGATGCTCCCGCGTTAACCGATAACGAGGCCGAGCGGCTTGAGGAACTGCGCGCTGAATATGGCGGAGTAAATCCGCAAACAGCGGTGAATTAAGCAAACGGCGGTGCTTAGCACCGCCGTTTGCGTACTAGGTGAGTACACGGTGGTTAAATCAAGTCGGCTTCACCGTAGCCCAGCAGATACAGCACGCCATCCAGCCCTGCCACGGAGATCGCCTGACGCGCTTCGGCACGCACGAGGGGTTTAGCGCGGAACGCCACGCCTAGGCCAGCTTTCGCCAACATCTTCAGGTCGTTTGCCCCATCACCTACGGCGACGGTTTGCGCTAAGGCCACCCCTTCCCGCTCGGCAATTTGCTGCAGTAGCGCGGCTTTACGCTCGGCATCGACAATTGGCTCATGGACCGCACCGGTAACTTTGCCATTCTCAATCACCAGCTCGTTGGCGTGGATTTCATCAAACCCAAGCCGCTCCTGCAGGTAACGGGCAAAGTAGGTAAAACCGCCGGATAAAATAACCGTACGGAACCCCAAACGTTTCAGGTTCGCCATCAGACGCTCAACGCCATCCATCAGCGGCAGTTCTGTAGCAATATTCGCCAATACCGACTCATCCAGGCCTTCCAGCTTGCTCATACGCTCGCGGAAGCTGGCCTTAAAATCCAGCTCGCCGCGCATGGCGCGCTCGGTGACTTCCGCCACCTCGTCGCCTACCCCGTGACGGCGCGCCAGCTCATCAATCACTTCCGCTTTAATCAACGTGGAGTCCATATCAAAACAGACCAAACGGGGTGCGGCACCGCCCCGCTGGTTCCGTTGGACCACCATATCCACACCGAGGGTTTCACTCAGCTCCAGCGCCGCATGGCGAAGGGAGGTTAATTCACTGGATGCGCCGCTCAAGTGCAGCTCCACACAGTCGATAGGCTCGCCTTTTTCCGTATCGGCAAGCCGCTGACGGTGCTCTTCCTGCAGGCCAAACTGCGCCATCAGCGCGGCCATGTGCGACTCAATATCCGCCGTTAAGCGCGGTGCCAATACGGTTAACAGAACATCCCCGCGTGCCATCCGTTACTCCCCTGCTTCTAAACGATCAACTTTTTGGAAACCACGCGGCAGCTTGCTGCCCCTTCTGCCACGCTCCCCACGATAATACGCGAGATCATCCGCCTTGAGGGTCAGTTTGCGCTTACCCGCATGAATGATCAGCTCTCCGCCTTCCGGCACAATGGCGATATCACGCAGGAACTCTTCGCGCCGCGCCGCCCGGGGGCCGGGGATATCGAGCATCTTGTTGCCCTTGCCCTTGGCCATCTCGGGCAGCTGGTCCAGCGGGAAGAGCAGCAGCCGCCCTTCGTTGGAGACCGACGCCACCCACAGCGATTCGCCTTCCGGCACCTCCACGGGCGGCATGACGCTGCAGCCTTTCGGCACGCTGAGCACGGCTTTACCCGCTTTGTTTTTGCCGGTGAGCGCTTCGAGCTGGGCCACAAACCCATAGCCGCCGTCGCTGGCCAGAAGATAGCGTTGGGTGGGCGGCGCGAGCATCAGACCCGCCATCTGCGCCCCCGCTGCCACGTTCACCCGACCGGTTACCGGCTCTCCCTGCCCTCGGGCGCTGGGTAAATTGTGCGCCGCCAGGGTATAGGCGCGGCCTGTATCGTCCAGCAGCACCAGCGGCTGGTTGGTTTTACCCCGAGCGGCTAGTCGGAAACGATCCCCCGCTTTGTAGGAGAGCCCTTCGGGGTCGATATCGTGGCCTTTGGCAGCACGAATCCAGCCTTTATCCGACAGCACGACGGTAATCGGGTCGGCACCTAGCAACTCCACCTCGGAGAGCGCTTTAGCCTCGCTGCGCTCCACCAGCGGCGAACGGCGTTCGTCGCCGTGCTCTTTACCCGCTGCGCGGATCTCTTTCTCGATCAGCGTGGTGAGCTTGGCTTCGCTACCCAGCAGCCCCTGCAGGGTTTTACGCTCTTTTTCCAGCTCATCCTGCTCGCCGCGAATCTTCATCTCTTCCAGCTTGGCAAGATGGCGCAGACGCAGTTCAAGGATCGCTTCAGCCTGACGCTCGGTCAGGCCAAAGGCGCTCATCAGGGCAGGCTTGGGCTCATCCTCTTCGCGGATGATGCGGATCACCTCATCAATATTCAGGTAAGCGGTCAGTAGGCCTTCTAGAATATGCAGGCGATCTTCCACTTTGCCTAAACGGTGCTCAAGGCGGCGACGCACGGTGGCACGGCGAAACCGCAGCCACTCACCCAGCATATCGGTCAGCGGCATCACCCGTGGACGGCCATCCAGGCCAATCACGTTCATGTTCACCCGCACGTTCTTTTCCAGATCCGTGGTGGCAAACAGGTGCGCCATCAGCGCTTCGACATCCACACGGCTCGAGCGCGGCTCGATCACTAGGCGGGTTGGCTCTTCGTGGGTCGACTCGTCGCGCAGGTCGGCCACCATAGGCAGCTTTTTCGCCTGCATTTGCGCGGCGATCTGTTCCAACACCTTGGCACCGCTGACCTGATAGGGTACAGCAGTAATGACGATATTGGCGTCTTCACGCACATAGCGGGCGCGTAATTTGACCGAGCCTCGGCCAGTCTCATAGAGCTTACGCAGATCCGCTTTCGGTGTGATGATTTCTGCATCCGTCGGGAAATCCGGGGCAGGCACAAACGCCATCAAATCCGCCGTGGTGGCCTCGGGGTGACGCAACAGGTGGCAAGTGGCTTCCACCACTTCCGAGACGTTATGCGGTGGAATATCGGTGGCCATGCCCACGGCAATGCCCGTGCCGCCGTTGAGCAGCACGTGAGGCAACCGCGCAGGCAATACTACCGGCTCCTGCATGGTGCCATCGAAATTGGGCGCCCACTCCACGGTGCCCTGGCCCAATTCACTCAGCAGCACGTCGGCAAATTTGGAAAGCTTGGCCTCGGTGTAGCGCATCGCCGCGAAAGATTTCGGGTCGTCTGGGCTCCCCCAGTTACCCTGGCCATCCACCAGCGGGTAGCGGTAGCTGAACGACTGCGCCATCAGCACCATGGCTTCATAGCAGGCGCTGTCTCCGTGGGGGTGGAACTTACCCAGTACGTCACCGACGGTGCGCGCTGACTTCTTGTACTTGGCATTGGCATGCAGCGCCAGCTCGCGCATGGCGTAGATGATCCGCCGCTGCACGGGTTTCATGCCATCGCCAATGTTGGGTAAGGCGCGGTCTAGAATGACGTACATCGAGTAGTCGAGGTACGCTTTTTCGGTGTAATCGCGCAGGGACAGACGCTCGACGTCGCCTTCCGCTACCTGAATATCCATGGTCATCGGGGGGTCATACCTCAATGTCTGCCAAATTACCGTAATCTTCCAACCACTTCTTGCGGTCGCTGGCGCGCTTTTTGGCGAGCAGCATGTCCATCATTTCCAGGGTGCCGTCGCCCTCGTCCAGCGTGAGCTGTACGAGACGGCGGGTTTCCACGGCCATGGTGGTTTCGCGTAGCTGCAACGGGCTCATTTCCCCTAGTCCTTTAAAGCGCTGCACGTTGGGGGTGCCACGCTTTTTCGCCAGCTGTTTGAGAACGGCGGTTTTTTCGCTCTCGTCCAGGGCGTAGTGAACCTCTTTACCTAAATCGATGCGGTACAACGGTGGCATCGCCACATACACATGGCCTGCGTCCACCAAACTGGGGAAGTGCTTCACAAACAGCGCGCATAGCAGCGTCGCAATATGCAAACCGTCCGAGTCGGCGTCGGCAAGAATACAGATTTTGTGATAGCGCAGCTTTTCAAGGTCGGCGCTGCCGGGGTCGGCACCAATCGCCACGGCAATATCGTGAACTTCTTGAGAGCCATAGATATCGTGGGTTTCGACTTCCCACGTATTTAGGATCTTCCCGCGCAGCGGCAAGATAGCCTGAGTCTCGCGGTTTCGCGCCTGCTTGGCGCTGCCCCCCGCCGAGTCTCCTTCCACCAGAAACAGCTCGCTCTGCGCCGGGTCCTGGCCGGAACAGTCCGCCAGCTTGCCCGGCAGCGCGGGGCCCGAGGTCACTTTCTTCCGCGCGACCTTCTTCGATTTCTTCTGACGCTGCTGGGCTGCGCTGATCACCATCTCCGCTAGCTGCTCGGCCTGCTCGATATGATGATTCAGCCACAGCGAGAAGGCGTCTTTCACCACGCCTGATACAAACCCGGCAATGGTGCGCGAAGAAAGTCGCTCTTTCGTTTGGCCGGCAAACTGTGGGTCAAGCATTTTCACCGAAAGCACGAAGGAAGCACGCTCCCACAAATCATCGGCGGTGAGCTTGATGCCACGGGGCAGCAGACTGCGGTATTCACAGAATTCTCGCAGGGCGTCTAACAGCCCAGAACGAAAGCCGTTAACGTGGGTGCCGCCCTGGGGCGTAGGGATCAGGTTAACGTAGCTCTCAAGCAGCGCCTCGCCACCTTCAGGCAGCCACTGAATGGCCCAGTCTACGCCATGTTCGTCGTCGCTAAAGTGGCCTACGAACGGCTCTTTGGGCAGCACTTCGTAGCCATCGGTAGCTTCGGCCAAGTAGTCGCGCAGGCCATCAGCGTAGGCCCACTCGGTTTTGGTGCCATCCGGCTCTACTAGCGTGACCGCTAAACCGGGACAAAGCACTGCTTTGGCACGCAGCAGGTGTTTCAGTTTGGAAAGTGCCAGCTTCGGGCTGTCAAAATAACTCTCATCTGGCCAGAAGCGTACCAGAGTGCCAGTAGCGCGCTTGGGGGCTTTGCCGATTTCATGCAGTTCTTCGACCTTTTCGCCGTGCTCGAAGGCAATGGCATGGCGAGCACCGTCTCGGGTCACTTCGACTTCTAAACGCCGTGACAGCGCATTGACCACCGACACGCCCACGCCGTGAAGGCCGCCAGAAAACCGATAGCTCGAAGAGGAGAACTTACCACCCGCATGGAGCTTGGTAAGAATGAGCTCGACCCCTGAAACACCGTGCTCCGGATGCAGGTCGATGGGCATACCGCGGCCGTTATCCTGCACTTCAATGGCACCGTCGCTATGGAGTACCACGCTGATGTTTGAAGCGTGCCCGGCGAGCGCCTCATCGACACTGTTGTCGATGACCTCTTGGGCGAGGTGGTTAGGCCGCGAGGTATCGGTATACATACCGGGACGCTTACGTACCGGATCGAGCCCTGATAGGACCTCGATAGAGCTCGCGCCGTACTGGGAGGCATCAAACTGGGTCATGTAACGTCGGTTCCTGAAAAAACGTACTGAACAAAAGCGTACTGGCAGCCTCAACGGGTGCCGTGAAAAAACGGCGCCCAGGACTCTCACCAAGTGAGGCCGCGAAGAAAAGCACACAGGATAGCGGAAAAGCAAAAAGCTGTATATCCAGCCATATGAGTTGGGCGTCCTACTGCTGCTCTGCGGCCCAAAACGCTTCAATCAGCCCGCGGCTAGAGGCGTCCATGCGGCCAATATCACCTTCCCCGTCGATAATTGCCTGGGTATCGGTGGCAATCTGCTTGCCTAGCTCGACGCCCCACTGGTCAAAGGGGTTAATGTCCCAAATCACGGCCTGCACGAAGACTTTGTGTTCATACAGCGCTATCAACGACCCTAGCGTGGCAGGCGTGAGCTTATCCAGCAGCACCGTTGAAGAGGGCTGATTACCCCGGTAGCGCTTGTGTTCGGGGCGAGGGCCATCCTCTTCCAGCGCATCGTCGCCCAACATCAGCACACGGGACTGGGCAAAACAGTTGGCCAGCGCCAAGCGATGCTGCGACTTCAAATGGCGGCGGGTATCCAGATTTTCGACCTCATCGTAACGCTTAAGCGGCGCGATAAAATCGCACACCACCGGCTGCGTGCCCTGGTGAAGCAGTTGATAAAACGCATGCTGGGCATTAGGGCCCAACTGGCCCCACAGCACCGGGCAGGTGGAGTAGTTCACCGCTTGGCCCTGGCGCGTCACCGATTTGCCATTGGACTCCATCTCCAACTGCTCAAGATAGGCGGCAAAGTACTCAAGCCGCCCGTCGTAGGGCAGAATCGAGTGAGCGCGAATATCCAAAAAGTTAACGTTCCAGATACCTGCCAAGCCCAGTAACACCGGCAGATTGTCCTCCAGTGGCGCATCGCGGAAGTGGCTATCCATAGCATGGGCGCCCGCCAACAGTTCGCGGAAGTTCTCCATGCCAATGACCAACGCAATCGGCAGCCCAATGGTGCCCCACAGCGAGTAGCGCCCGCCGACCCACTCCCAAAACATCAGCTGGTGGTCCGGGGTAATCCCCCACTCGCTCATCTTGTCAGGGCTGGCGGATACACCAATAAAGTGCTGGCGCACAATCAACTCTGCGCTGATCGGTTTGGCATGGGGGCTGACTTCTGGCAGGTCGGCGTGCTGTGTAAGCCGCCCGATTAGCCAATCGCGGGCCGTGTTGGCGTTGGAGAGCGTATCAATGGTGGTGAACGACTTGGACGACAGCACGAATAGCGTGGTTTCAGGGTTGAACCGGCTGAGGTAGTCCGCCAATTGGGAGCCATCCATCGTGGAGGCAAAATGCACCTCCACCGGGTGAATATCGCTGGGGCGATAGTCCGCGAGGGCATGGGTAACCATCAGCGGCCCTAAATCCGAACCTCCCACCCCCAAATTCACCACGTGACGAATCGGCTTGCCGGTGGCCCCACGCCACTGGCCTGCGTGTAGCCGCTGCACCAGCCGCTCCATCTGCGCCAGGCTGTCATGCACGGCCCCCACAATATCTTCACCCTCGACTTCCAAGTGGGCATCTGCGGGCAAACGCAGCGCAGTATGCAGCGCTGGGCGGTTCTCACTGACGTTCACCCGCTTACCGCTCAGCAGCGCCTCGATGGCCCCGGGCACCCCCGCCTCTTGGGCCAGCGCCAGCAGGTGCTCCAGCGTATCGTCGTCCCAACGCTGCTTGGAAAGATCGAGAGTGAGCCCCGCCACCTGACGCGTAAAGTGCTGCCAACGGCCAGGGTCATCCCCAAACAGGTTTTTCAAGTGGACATGCTTAAGCGCCTGGGCGTGCTGTGAGAGCGTTTGCCAAGCGGGTAGCGTATCGGGAGTTGCTGTTGCTGAAGCCATGTGCCTTCTCCTGTGGCGTCGTTCCGTGAGGCAGGAATCTGTGTTGATCAGGCCTGTTCTGCGTTAACAAGGGCGCGTAAACTACGCAGCCTCATTAACCATCCTGGCTTGCCCATGAGTGATGCATCTTACCGCGACGCTATCTTTTCAACACCCCTAGACAAGGTGGCTAGGTTCTCCTTTGATGAACAGGTGGTCGCGTGCTTCCCCGATATGATCCGCCGCTCGGTGCCCGGCTACGGCCAAATTCTGGGTATGCTGAGCCTGATTGCCAAACGCCATCTGCGCCACGGTGCCCATGTTTATGATCTGGGCTGCTCGCTGGGCGCATCCGGACTCGCCCTGGCAGGCGCGCTGCCCGCCGATGCGTTCGGCTATACCGGTATCGACCTTTCCCCGGCCATGGCGGCCCGAGCGAAGCAGACCTTTCTCGATGAGTGCCCCGACCACGCCATGCAAGTGGAAGAAGCCGATATTCGTACCTACGAGTATGCGCCTTCGGGGATGATCATTCTCAACTTTACGCTGCAGTTTTTGCCACCGGCCGATCGTGATGCGCTACTCAAGCGGCTTTACAACACGCTTGAGCCCGGCGGCGTGCTGATTCTTTCGGAAAAAACCATTGATGCCGACGAGCGCGACAACGCTTGGCGGGTCGAACGCTATCACGACTTCAAGCGTGCCAATGGCTACAGCGATATGGAGATCAGCCAAAAGCGCACCGCGCTTGAGAACGTGCTGATTCCCGATACGCTCGATGCGCTGCACGAGCGCTTGTCGCTGGCGGGTTTTCCCCGCTCCATGACCTGGTTCCAGTACCTGAATTTCACCTCGCTGATCGCCTTTAAGGAGGGTTAAGGTGGCGCTACTCCCCGACGATCATCGCGTGCTGTATCAAGCGTTTTTAGATCAGGCCACTCAAGATGCCTCGCTCACGCCCTGGCTTGCCAAGCTCCCCGAGCAGCTCGCCAGCGGGCTGGACCGCCAGCGCCACGGCGATCTCTCTGCCTGGGAAAAAGCCGTGGCCAAGCTGCCGCCATTGCCGGAAGAGCGCCGTGTGGATCTAAACAGCGACACGCTGACGGTAGACATCGATCTCACCGACAGCCAGCAGCGCCAGTGCTTCAATCTGCTGCGCAAGCTGGCCCCGTGGCGTAAAGGGCCATTCAACCTGGGTGGTATCGAAATCGACACCGAGTGGCGCTCTGACTGGAAATGGCAACGCGTCGCGCCGCATCTCGCGCCGTTGAAGTACCGCAAAGTGCTGGACGTGGGCGGCGGCAGCGGCTACCACGCCTGGCGGATGGCGGGTGCAGGCGCGGCTTTCGTGTTGGTGATTGACCCTTCCCCACGCTTTTACTGGCAGTTTCAGGCGGTGCGCCACTTTGTCGGCAACGCCGATGAAGGCCGCACGCAGTTTCTGCCGGTGGGTATCGAGGACGTGCCGGAAAACCTGGGCTTCTTCGACACGGTGTTCTCCATGGGCGTGCTGTACCACCGCCCTTCGCCCCTTGAGCACCTGCAACAGCTAAAAGGCGCGCTGGCCCCCGGCGGTGAGCTGGTGCTGGAAACGCTGGTGGTAGAAGGCGATGAGCAGACCGTATTCGTACCCGGCGAGCGCTACGCCGCCATGCCCAACGTCTACTTTCTGCCTTCCTCCAAAGCACTGTGCCACTGGCTGGAGCGCTGCGGCTTCACCAATGTACGGGTGGTAGATGAAGCGATGACGACGCTCGATGAGCAGCGTTCCACCGAGTGGATGACCTACCAGTCGCTGGCGGACTTTCTCGACCCGAATGACCGCAGCCGCACCATTGAAGGCTACCCCGCCCCACGCCGCGCGGTGATCCTGGCAAACAAGCCGGAGTAGTGAGTAATGGCCGCCCACCATTTTTAAACCAGTACTTTTAAATCAGCACTTTTAAATCAGCGCCTTAAAATCACCAGCCAGCGACCCAGGTTCATCACGCTGGCTAGCGACGCGGCCACATAGGTAAAGGCGCAGGCGGTGAGTACGTGTCGGGCACCGGCCATATCGGCGGGCGGCACGTACTCTTTTAGCAGCGGCAGCGCGCGGTTAAAGCTAGCATCGAACTCCACCGGCAGCGTGACCAGATGCACCAGCGCGGCGGTGCCGAAGCTAATCACCGCCATGACGACTATCATCGCAAGCCCACCGGGTAACCGCGTCAGCAGGAACAGAAACGGCGCGGCCATCATCAAAATAGCGCCTAGCTTTTCCGCTTTTTGCGCCACTTGCACCAAACGGCTACGGGCCAGCAGCGGCGCATAACCCTCATGGTGCTGAATGGCATGGCCCACCTCATGGGCAGCAACGGTGACTGCCGTGAGCGAACGGCCATCGTAGTGATCAGGCGCCAAGCGCACACAACGGGCTTCGGGATCGTAGTGGTCGCCCTGCTCGGTGCGTTCTACCCGTACGCCCTCCACACCCATACGGCGTATCAGGTGTTCGGCCAATTCCGCACCGGTACCTGGGTAATCATCACGCCCTCGGGTATGGCGCTTTAATACCCATTTTGCCCATAGGTTGGGCAGCACAAAAATAGCCAACGCCAGCACAATTAAGAGGATGAGCATCACAACACCGGAACCCGCCAAGTAAGAGAGACATCAACGCTCATTTTTACCACGAATGGCGGGGGAACACAGCTTAGGCAGGCTCGTTACGATGGGCTTCGACGTCGCGCTGAACCGCTTGCAGCCCACGTGCGGAGATATCGCCTTTGGCGTGGGCATGCTCTGCCATCAAAATGCTATCTACGGCCAAGACCAGCTCACAATCGGTATGGGCTAACTCATCGCGCAGACGCTGAATGGCGGCTTCCCGCTGGGGGTCGCTGTCGACGCGGCGAATATAAATCGCTTTGATCCGATCCGGGTAAGCTTTGACGACCTCCGTGTAGACTTCCGGGTCGTGCTGGCCGCTATCGCCAATCAAAATACACGGCATGTCGTCATACAACGCCAACATACGGTCGATCAGGTCACGCTTATGATCCTCCGCTCGACGGGGCCAAGGCTTGCGCCAGGAGATCCCCCACTCCCGTAAAAACAGAATAGGACCCACTGGAATCCGGTTGATTTGGAAGAAAGCTTCCAACATTTCATAAATGGCCCAAGGGCCACGGGAGACATAAAGAATCGGCCGCTCGGCCTTTTCGGTCTGCCCACGGTAAAGCGCCTGATAGAGCGATGCTACACCGGGAAACGCCGTCCGTCGGTGAGGCTTGCGCACAAACAGTCGGTAAAGCATTTTGAGCTTTTCCGCCACGCCGGTGAACATCACCGTATCGTCGATATCGCTGATGACCAGTAGGTCCGCTTCCGGGGGCGGTACATACACTTCTACGCTGGTACGAATCGGAGGGTGCCCCTTGGCATGTACCAAAATATCAGCGCGATGCCAGGAAACATCGACCGGCAAAGGCGTACTAATCGGCAGGTGGGCATCAAAGTAGCCATCTCGGTCGGTGGTCATGCACAGCTCGTTATCACCCACGCGGATCTCTACTTTGGCACCGGACAGCCCACGACGGAAAACACGCCGGGCCACATCGGCCGTATCACGCAGCATGCCCCGCCTAGGAATGGCACGGCCGAGTGCCGCTTGGCGGAACACCCGGCCCATCACAAAGATTTCCCGCTGGGAACCGTAACCGCGGTAGGGGTGCACCATCATCCCGCTGCGGCCACTGTCCCGCTTCATCGGTTTTGCAACAACGTGGGCAAGCCTTTTGGCAAAGCTTGCCCACTGGTGGTACCACGCCATTAAGCGTGCTGGCCTGAGTGGCGCCCTTCCTGCAGCTCTTCCAGCAGTTTGGCGTTAAAGGCGTCGAGGTCTTTGGGTGTGCGGCTGGTAACGAGGCCGCTATCGACCACTACCGGCTCATCCACCCAGTTCACACCCGCATTGCGCAGGTCTTGGGCGACACTCAGCACGGAGGTCATCTTGCGCCCTTCGACCACGCCAGCGTTAATCAAAATCCACGGCGCGTGGCAAATGGCGGCGACGGGCTTGCCCGCCTGGAAGAACGCTTTTACAAAGCTCAGGGCATCTTCGTTCAGGCGCAACTCGTCAGGGTTGAACAGGCCGCCGGGGAGTACCAGGGCGTGGTAGTCGGACTCGCTAACGTCTGCCAGTGCCTTGTCGGCCTCGTAGGTATCGCCCCAGTCGGTTTCTGCCCAAGCGCGAATGCCCTTGCCTTCCGGCGAGACAATATGCACTTCAACACCCTCTTTTTGGAGCGCCGCGCGAGGTACGCTCAGCTCGGACTCTTCAAAACCGTCGGTGGCTAAAATAGCAACACGTTTACCATTCAGTGCTTGATTCATCGTGCTCTCCTTTTCGTGATGATCTTTTCGTGATGAGGTTACGTCTACAACACCTCTCCAGTGTGGCGCATCTTATACAATCGTCAAGCGTAGAGACCGAATCAGACTAGTCGCTACGCGCTTAAGCGTTGTACAACACGCGACCTAGCTGGCTCACATCATACCCCCTTAGCGTACTCGCACGCTGGGCAAACCGGGGCTCTCTGGCAAATTCAAACAAGGCTTGGACGGCAGGCTCAAAGTAGCTGCGACGATGCATCACCAGATCAAACGACTCCTCCACCAGCGGGATAAAGTCCAGCTGCTGGCGTTGCGCGGCAGACTCCATTCCTAGCCCAACATCGGCTTCACCTTGGGCAATGGTCAGCGCTAAATCGTCCTCGCTGAGCGCGGGATGGGCCGCCCATCTCAGCGCTTCGGGCACAATGCCCGCCTGCTGCAGCAAGCAGTTCATGAGCTGCGCGGCCCCTGCGCCCGGCTGGCGGTGGGCAAGCACGGCTTTGCGCTTGGCAATGTCGCCCACCGTCCGAATGTCCAATGGATTCCCCGGCGCCAAGAGCAGCCCCTGGCGGCGCGTGGCCCAGTGCAGCACGATCAGATCGCGCACTCCGCCCAGGCCCAACGCAGCAGGTTCGTTATAGCGCCTGGAAGCCGCGTCGAGCAGATGGATCCCCGCTAGCATCGCCCTGCTTTCCAGCAAGCGTCGGACGCCGTCGCCACTGCCTTGACACAACGAGGCCAAGTCACTCCCGCTCTCGCGTACTGCCCACTCCAGCAGCGGGTCTTGGCTGCCCGCCAATACCGGCGGAGGCGGCTGCCGCTGCGCCTGGTCGCCTTCCAAGTGGCTAAGCACCCACATATCAATATGCTGTCGAGGAAACAGCAGCTTTCCCGTCGCACGGCTGCAGGGAATATGGCCCTGGCGCACCAGGTCGTACACCTTGCGCTCTTTCAAACGCAGATAGTCCGCCACCTCAACGGTAGTCAAATAGTCGTTTGGCATCGCTCACCCTGCATTTAGCTGCGTATGACTGCATATATTTCAGTAGCCAATGCATAACATCAAGTAAACGTACACTATGCAGCCTAACGAAAACGCTGAGCTCTCGCGATTCTCCCGTGGCCACCGCACTATCGTGTGCGCGGCCCGACGCTTCTACATCAGGTACTTATGCCAGCAAGTGATAACCCTTTTTATACGGCACTCGCGCTGATTCTGGGCATGGACTCAGATTTGATCGATATCGTGGTGCTCTCTTTACAGGTGTCGCTGGTCGCCGTGCTAATCGCCAGCGCCTTGGCGCTGCCAGTGGGAGCGGCGCTCGCCCTATGGCGTTTTCCTGGGCGTAACGGACTGATCGTCGTACTCAATGCACTGATGGGGCTACCGCCGGTCGTGGCAGGGCTATGTGTCTATTTGCTGCTCTCCCGGGCAGGACCATTAGGCTCGTTTGGGCTGCTGTTCACGCCCAGCGCCATGGTGATTGCTCAAGTCATCCTGGTATTTCCGATTATCGCTGCGCTGACGCGCCAGCAGGTGGAAGCCCTGCACCATGAGTACGCCGAGCAGCTACGCTCGCTGGGGCTGACCCAGCTACGCATGATGCCCACCCTACTATGGGATGCGCGCTTTGGCCTGCTGACGGTGATTCTAGCGGGCTTTGGCCGGGCCAGCGCCGAAGTGGGCGCAGTGATGATCGTGGGGGGCAATATCGACGGCGTGACTCGGGTGATGACCACCAGCATCGTGCTGGAGACCAGCAAGGGGGATCTCCCCCTGGCGCTCGGGCTAGGCATCGTACTGCTGACGCTGGTCACCCTCATCAATGCGCTGGCCCATGCGGTCAGTGAAGCGGCCAAGAGGCGGTTAGGATGAACGCACCGCTCACCTCCTCTTTCACCTCAATGGCCAATGTGCCATCCCTGCACTTTCAGCAGGCAAGCTTTACCCATCGTGGTCACGCCTTATTGGTGCCCACCACCCTCACGCTGTCTGGCTGTCAGCGCACGCTGATCATGGGGCCTAACGGGGCGGGTAAAAGTCTGTTCATGCGTTTGGCTCACGGTCTACTCCGCCCTAGCAGCGGCCACGTTAGCTGGGAAGGCGCACCTCCCGTCCAGGCCATGGTGTTTCAGCGGCCGGTGCTGCTGCGTCGCTCGGTCATCGATAACCTGATCTACGCCCTGGCCGTCAAACGCGTGCCTCGCCGGGAGCGCAAAGCACTCGCCTGGCAGGCGCTGGAGAAGTTCGGCTTAGCAGCTCTGGCCAAGCGCCCCGCGCGGGTGCTGTCTGGCGGCGAGCAGCAGCGGCTAACCCTGGCCCGCGCTTGGCTGTTAACCCCTTCCGTGCTGTTTTTGGATGAACCCACCTCCGCCCTTGATCCCGCCGCCATTAAGGCGGTGGAAGATGCAGTGAATGAGTTTCACCAAAGCGGCACGCGCATCGTCATGACGACCCACGACCTGCATCAGGCGAAGCGGCTCGCCGATGATGTGCTGTTCATGTACGGCGGCCAGGTGCTGGAGCACACCAGCGCCGAGCGATTTTTCGACACCCCGGCCTCCTCGCAGGCCAGGGCGTTTATCCGGGGCGAACTGGTTTGGTGACCCCCACTCAGCGTTGAACAACACCCAAAGGAGCAGACCGTGAAGACAACGACCACGCTTATCACCGCCAGCGTATGCACGACCGCCTTGGCCTGGAGTGCTTCGCTACTCGCGGATGACGACTTCATTACACTCGCCTCCACGACGTCCACCGAGAACTCAGGGCTGTTCGATGCCATTATCCCCACGTTCACCGAGGCCACCGGCATCGACGTGCGCGTGGTAGCCGTCGGCACCGGGCAAGCGTTTGAGATCGGCCGCCGTGGTGATGCTGACAGCCTACTGGTACACGATACGGCAGGCGAGGAGCAGTTCGTGGCGGACGGTTACGCCACGGAGCGTTTAGACGTCATGTATAACGACTTCGTGATCGTAGGCCCCAGCGACGACCCGGCAGGCATTAGCGACAGCGAGAGCGTGGCAGACGCCTTTGCGCGTATCGCCGAGAGCGGGTCACCATTTGCCTCACGAGGCGATGACAGCGGCACGAACCGCGCCGAACTGCGTTTGTGGGAAGATGCGGGCGTGACACCCCAAGGCGAGTGGTACCGCGAGCTGGGCAGTGGCATGGGCCCGACCTTGAACACCGCTGCGGGTATGGACGCCTACACCTTTACTGACCGCGCCACCTGGGTCGCGTTCGATAATCCGCAAAACCTCACGCTGCTGTTCGAAGGTGACGAAGCGCTGTTTAACCAGTACGGCAGCCTGCTGCTCTCGGAAGAGCGTCATCCGCACTTGAAGCACGATTTAGCCGCCCAGTGGCACCAGTGGCTCGTATCCGAGGAGGGGCAGCAGGCGATTGCTGACTTCGAGGTAGACGGCCAACAGCTGTTTTTCCCTAACGCCAAGTAGTCCTTTGCAGAAGAGCCTTTGGCGGTGTTGGCATACACCGCCACTGAGGCGAACGCAACAAGGCCTGCTGCACCAAGTGCAGCAGGCCTTTGTTTATGGCTATGATTTTAGGACTGTGATTTAGATAACGCGACGTCAGCTCAGCGGCTTAGCAATTCGCGAACATCCTTCGCTTCCCAATGGGGGAAGTGCTTGCGTACTAGCGCGTTCAAATCACGCTCGAAGGCGGCCCAATCAGTGGCGGCGGCCTGCTCGCGGGCGTTAGCAACGCCGCGAATCATGCCAGCCCCTACCGTCACATTGGTGAGGCGGTCAATCACGATAAAGCTGCCGGTGCCAGGGCTGGTGCGATAATCATCGACCGGAATAGAAGCGGTCAACTCAACCTCACAGCGGGCGATGGCATTGAGCCCAAGGGAATCGGTGGCATGCTTTTCCAGCGTATTGACATCAACCTGGTACTCAATGGCGCTGACCTGCCCTGCCAAATCACGCGTGGCGAGCTTGATGTCGTAGAGCTTGCCAGGCGTGAGGGCGTCTTCGTGCATCCACACGATGTCGGCGCTGAACACGTTCGAGATCGGGATGTCAGCATCCGCGCTTACAATCCAGTCACCACGAGAGATATCAATCTCATCTTCCAGAGTCACGGTAATCGCCTGCCCTGGGTAGGCGGCGTCTAAATCACCATCAAAGGTGACCACGCGTGCCACGCGGGATGTTTTACCGGAAGGCAGGGCCTTCACCGCTTGCCCTGGGCGCAGGACACCGGCCGCCAGGGTGCCACAATAGCCTCGGAAGTCCAGGTTGGGGCGGTTGACATACTGAACCGGCAAACGCAGATCGGTGAGGTTCTGATCGCGACTGATTTCGACGCTTTCCAGCAGCTCAATCAGCGTTTTGCCTTCGTAGCGCTGACTATCGTCAAAGTACCAGGGCGTTTGCTCGCTGGGGTTGACTACGTTGTCGCCGTTGAGTGCCGATATCGGCACGAAGCGGATATCCGGGGCTTGCAGGTTCTTAGCGAACGCCCGGTACTCCTCGACAATCTCGTTAAAGCGCGCTTCTGAGAAGCCCACCAAATCCATCTTGTTGACCGCGATCACCAAGTGCTGAATGCCCAGTAGGTCGGCAATGAAGCTGTGGCGGCGTGTCTGGGTCTGCACGCCGTAGCGCGCGTCGATCAGAATAATCGCCAAGCTTGCGGTGGAGGCACCGGTCGCCATGTTACGGGTGTACTGCTCGTGCCCAGGGGTGTCGGCAATGATGAACTTGCGCTTCTCCGTCGAGAAGAAACGGTAGGCCACATCGATGGTGATGCCCTGCTCGCGCTCCGATTGCAGGCCGTCTACCAACAACGCAAGATCCACCGCATCCCCTGTGGTACCGCTGGTTTTAGAGGCCTTGGTGATCGCCGCCAGCTGATCTTCAAAGATCATCTTGGAGTCGTGAAGCATCCGCCCGATGAGCGTAGATTTACCATCGTCGACGCTGCCGCAGGTAATAAAGCGCAGCAGGTCTTTGTTTTCGTGCTCGTGCAGATATTGCTCGATGTTATCGGCAATCAACGTTGATTGGTGCGCCATTAGAAGTACCCCTCACGCTTTTTCTTCTCCATGGAGCCTGCCTGATCGTGGTCGATGGCACGGCCGCTGCGCTCACTGGTTTTGGTCAACAGCATCTCTTGGATAATTTCCGGTAGCGTTGCTGCCGTGGATTCCACCGCGCCGGTGAGCGGGTAGCAGCCCAGGGTTCTAAAACGTACCCACTTCTCCTCCGGCACCTCGCCTGGGGCTAAAGGAAGGCGGTCATCGTCTACCATGATCTGCATACCGTCGCGCTCAACCACAGGACGTTTGGCGGAGTAGTACAGCGGCACAATCGGAATCGACTCAAGGTAGATGTACTGCCAAATATCCAGCTCGGTCCAGTTGGAAAGCGGGAAGACGCGAATCGATTCGCCTTTATTGACCTTGGCGTTATAGACGTTCCAAAGCTCAGGGCGCTGATTTTTGGGATCCCAACGGTGGTACTTGTCGCGGAAGGAGTAGACGCGCTCTTTGGCACGGGAGGCTTCTTCGTCACGACGCGCACCGCCGAAGGCAGCATCAAACCCATACTTATCCAGCGCCTGCTTGAGCGCCTGGGTTTTCATAATGTCAGTATACTTCGCGCTACCGTGATCAAAGGGGTTGATGTTAGCTGCCCGCCCCTCTTCGTTGGTGTGCACAATCAGCTCCATGCCCGCCTCTTCCGCCATACGGTCGCGGAAAGCGATCATTTCGCGGAATTTCCAGGTGGTGTCCACGTGCATCAACGGAAACGGCGGCGTGCCAGGGTAAAAGGCTTTACGCGCTAGGTGCAGCATCACCGAGGAGTCTTTACCGATGGAGTACATCATCACCGGGTTGCTGAACTCAGCCGCCACTTCCCGGATGATATGGATCGACTCGGCTTCGAGCTGCTTCAGGTGGGTCAGTCGGGCGGCATCCGGTGCAATAGGCACCTCTTGCGTCGCCGCCGACGGCGCAGAAAACTGGTTCATTACCTACTCCCTCACAAAACGGTGCTTGCTTTTATGGGTAGGGTAACGCTATGCCAATAATAACCCAAAAGAATTAATAACTATCTTTTTATACCTATAACGCCTAACAGACTCTTTAGACAACCACACGCTCGATCCAGGTCTGCCACTCGTGAGCGTTGAAATCGACCACACGATAGCCAGGGCGTGAGGCTTCATCGATGGCAAACTGCTCCGCTCCCGGCAAAAACTGGTCAGCCATGGCGGGGCAACCGTAGACACCAATATCGGTGCCAGCTGCTTGATGATGCTGGGCGTAGGCTTGGTGAGCATGACCAAACAGAATCATTTTCACCTGCGGATAGGCACTGAGTAACTGCCAAAAAGCGTCGCGGTCTTGCAAGCCAATGGCATCCATCCAGGCAGCACCTACGTCCACAGGCGGGTGGTGCATGGCAATAAGGGTTGGCCGGTCGTCTTGCTCAAGCCGTTCTGCCAAAGCGCTTAAGGCAGCACTCCCCAGCTCGCCGTGGGGCTTGCCCACTACCTGGGTGCTGAGCAGCAGTAAGCGCCACTGCTCCAAGTCCACTTCCTCTAACAGCGGATGTTCGGCGGCCATCAGCTCTGGCTGGTCATGGTTGCCAGCAATCCAGAACCACGGGCATGGCAGCGCCGAAAGCGCCTCGCAAGCAAGGGCGTAGGAAGCGGCGGTTTCATCCTGACTGATATCACCCGTGAACACGACGACATCGGGTCGCTCAGTAATCACAGCCTCCAGCACACGCTGAAACTGCTGCCAGGGAATTCCCGCCCGGGAGCGTGCCTGCTTATCGGCATAAAGATGGGAATCGGTGATTTGAATCAGCCTCATGACAGTAGCTCCATTAACGACATTCCATCAACGCAATTCGGGCATGTCCACAGCATGGCCGTGCGCAAGCCCGTGGGCCAACCACTCACCCAGGAAGCAGTTGAGCTGCAGCTTTTCATCCGGCTGGTGCATGCGGGCATTGGGGTAGCGATAGCGGCCGCTAAAATGGCGCTCGCGTTGAAAGTCGACCACTTCCGCCATACGCACATCATGGTAGAGATGTACGCGCATGCGCGGGCCTTCGATCACTGCGTCCAGCGGCCCGCTCTGGGTCACTTCTACCAGGGTGGTATAGGGCGCTTCCTGCAGTATCGCTAAATGCAGGTCACCAAAGTGCTGATGGTCGCTGCGTAGTGCGATATCACGGCGCTGACCGCTCTCCATACCCCCTACCAAGCGCAGCAGACGCAGATAGTTCGCACTGCATTCGCCCTGCAGGGTTTTTAAATCGGTGACGTAGGCGGCTCTTGCCATGATGACTCCTTACTAGGTTCGCTTGGCGTCAGTGTTCGAGAGGGCGGCGCGTTGAGACGCGGCACGCAGCGATGCCCGCTGCCCCGCCAGCCAATGCAGCCCAATCAAAGACATGGCGTTGTCGAGTCTTCCCTGCTCTAGGAGTTCCCAAGCGTTGGTAAACGTTACAATGTGCACGCGGATATCTTCGTGCTCATCTTCGACCCCATACACACCGCCTAAGCCGTGAGTATCCACCAACCCGCAAAAGAGCGTCACACGTTCGTTGCAGGCACCCGGGCTTGGGTAGTAGGTATGCAACTTGGTTAATTGCCCCACTTGGCAACCCGCTTCTTCCATGGCTTCGCGACGGGCTACGTCTTCCAGGGATTCATCCTTATCTACCAAGCCTGCCACAAGTTCTAATTTCCAGGGGGAGGTCGGGTCGTCAATTGCCCCAGCGCGAAACTGTTCGATGAGTACCAGGGCATCACGGTGCGGGTCGTACAGTAGCACACCCACTGCATCGAAACGGTTATGCACTTCTCGGCGCATAGTAGCGCTCCAGCCGCCTTCAAACAGCCGGTGGCGCAACTCCAGTGCTTCTAGGCGAAAAAAACCTTGATAAAGGGTGTCGCGTTGGATGAGTTCGACATCATCACGACCAAGCGTAGGGCCCATACGGCACTCCCGATGATAACAATCGAACTATTATCAATGCTGCCCACCGGGAATGCCAATGCGGTGATTAACCGCGTGTCATCGTCATCGAAAGGATACTGGCTACGTTAGAGCTGGCTGAGTAGAGCCTCGGCATCCCGTCGTAGTGCTTCATCTGACACTTGGCGATTCTCTCGGGCCGTGCCGTTCACCGCGCGCTGGGCATGCTCCCGCGCCGCCTGAGTGTTGCCCTCTTCTTTTAAAAACGCCGCGTAGTAGTAGTTCACGTCGATGCCGTCGGGGCGAAGCTCAAGCGCGCGCTGGAACATGCGCTCGGCAGTATCGCTGTTACCAAATCCCAGCGGGCGACCTGGGGCACGGTCATATAATGCGCCCAGCGTGACATAGGCCGAGCCGTTGCCACCGGTGGGGTCGATCTCAATGGCACGCTCCAGCACATCACGAGCGTCACCGGCCGTACCCAAAGCCCCCAAACCGCCGCGCTCGCGGGCGTAAGAGGCCAGCACAATGCCCTGCCAAATCAGTACCTCGGCTTCATTAGGATGCTGGCTTGCTAGCTGTTCGGCTTCGCTGGCGAGCGCTTTTAGCGTATCTTCCCTCTGGTTGGCAGGCATTTCCGTTACTGTATGCTCCCAGCGGTTTTTCAGCGAGAAAACTTCCCCTTCAAATGCTGAGGCATTGAGAGGCGCCAGGGCCAGCGTGCTGCCCAGGGCTGCGGCGATTAATAAGCGAGATAATGGAATAGCGCGCATAGTCACTCCAGGTTTGTTGTTGTAACGGCTGTATTTATAAGGCTCTGTAAGCCAAGTATCGGCTTACTTAGACAATGTAACGAACGTTTGAATGATTCGCCAGAGAATCGCGACTTTGTTATAAAACATTCCCGTAGCGTAAGCTTAATGCCCTGGTAGGAAAGCCCTACAAGGCACTTAAGGAGAAGATTGGCTTATGAAAGGTCGCAATATGACCCGCTGGCGGGATCCAGCCAAAGATCCTCGCCAAGAACCGAAAAGTCATTTGATTACTGCAGAAGGTGCCGCCCGTCTGCGCGGCATTTTGGATCACCTTTCGCGGGTAAAACGCCCTGAGCTATCAGCAAAAGTGGGCGAAGCCGCGGCCCTTGGCGACCGCAGCGAAAACGCGGATTACACCTATAACAAGAAAGAGCTAAACCGTGTCATTGCGCGCATTCGTTATCTCACCAAACGGCTCGATGAGCTACAGGTAGTGGATCGTCTGCCTGCTAACACCGATAAAATCTTTTTTGGCGCGTACGTAAGCTTGGAGGATGAGGAGGGAGAAGCCCTGCAGCTTCGGATCGTGGGCCATGATGAGCTCGATACCCAAAAGCGCTGGATTAGCATCGATGCTCCCATGGCGAAGGCACTGCTGGGCAAAGAGGTCGATGACGACGTCACGGTGCTCACCCCCAACGGCGAAACGTTTTACACCGTGACGGCCATTCACTACGATACGCCAAGCGACCCATGAGCTCGACGCCAAAGAGCAGCAGCCAAAGACAACTAGTTGACGGCGCGATACACGCGGAAACGCCGGTTGTCCGACAGCGTCTCGAACTCGCCCAGCGCGAGCTGTAATCGCTCCGGATAGGGCAGAAACGCATTGGCCACTAGCCACAACTGCCCTTTTGCCTGGAGGTGCTCTACCGCTTGATCGATCAAGCGCGAGCTGGGGCCATAGCTGATGTCTCGCTCCTGGTGAAACGGCGGGTTACTGACGATGACATCGAAACGCTCGCCGTCCAACGCCGAGTAAACGTCGCTCTCCAGCACCCTGCCCTCCAGCGCGTTCTCACGCAGCGTGCGTCGGCAGGCTTCGGCGGCGAAGGCGCTGACATCGACAGCCGTGACCGCATGGCCGCGTTTCGCAAGCCACGCGCTGATAATGCCGTCGCCGCAGCCCATATCCAGCACTTTCAGCGTTTTTTTCGGTAGTGCTTCTTCTAGGGCTTGCAGCAGCAACTGCGTTCCCTCGTCGACTTTGCCATGGCCAAACACGCCAGGATGGCTCACTAAGCGCATATCCAGGGCATCAAAGGTTTGCCAGGCACTATCGGGCGCTTCCCTTTTCACCGTTCGGGTGGCAAACAGCGAGCAGCGGCGGGCGTTATCGAGCTTGTCACAGCTCATGCCCAGCTCGTCCAGTATCTTGGGAACACGTTTGATGCCCCCTTGGTGCTCACCGACGATATCGAGCGGCGTATTGTCAGGCAGCACGTGACAAAGCCACTCAAGCCACCACTTGCCTAGCTGGTGAGCTTTGGGCCAGAACAGCACCACCTGCCCGTCGGGTAGGTAGTCGAACGGCTCGAAAGGGCTAACGGCTAGGCGTCTGCTGGCCTGCCACTGCTGCCGCAGAGCGACGTTGTCGCTCACCATCGCGGTGGAGTGGGTCAGTAGCCATGTATCTTCCGGGGGCGCGACAGGCCATAACCGGGCGGCCTGCCCATAGTAACGTTCAAGCAGTTGGCAGGCGGGCAGTTGTGCACTCATACATCAGCCTCAGGTTTGGTAACGGTATAAAGTAAATAGCGGCCTAAGCGCCAATGAGGGTCTTGCTGGCAGTACTGCTTTTCAAGCGCTAGCAGTGCTGCTTGATCGCTTGCCTTCTCTGGGGCCTGGCGCACGTAATCCTGAAAAATACGGATGCCCGCAACGCTCTCGATATGTAAGCCGTTCTGGCCCACCCACTGGCAAATTTCATCATGGGTAACTGGGGAGATCGGCGTTAAGCGCTGGCGCTTGCCCTTGCCTTCTAACTGGTCACTCAAGGCTTTTTGATAGTTGCCCTTCACCACATTAGAAAAGCGCAGCGCATCGCGGTTAAACACCATCAGGCTGAGTTGACCACCAGGCGCCAGCAGCGTTGCCAGGGTTTGCAGCGCTTGCTCAGGATGGCCCAACCACTCCAATACCGCGTGGCAGGTGATCAGCGGCCAGGGGCCGGGGGCTTGGCTCGTCAGCGCCTGTAGAGGAGCTTCCACATAGCGAAGCTGCCCCAGAGGCCACACCGCAGCGGCCTCTTGCTCAGCGTGCCACGCCTTAGCGTGGGCCAGCATATCGTGGGAAGGCTCTGCCATGCTGACAGTGTGACCGCGTGCCGCGAACCAACCGGAGAGCTGCCCCAACCCACCGCCGACATCCAGCACCGGCTGGGCCTGTAAGTGCAGCATTTGCGGCAGAAGATAATCCAGCATCGCGAGGCGCAGCTCGCCCCGGGGTGCTTGGTAGAGCGAGCGAGAGAACTTATCTGCCAAGCCATCAAAGTAGCGGTCGCCAGCGTCGGTTAATTCGTAGGTCGGGTGCATGCCTCTAGCCACCACAGTTTAAAGGGGCGCTAGTTTACCCGTTATCGTCAGGAAAATCGCACCCCAGGCAGCATGGTTGAGCAGTCCAAGGCGCGATGGTCACAGCTAGGACTAGAACTGCTCCCACTCACCCGCAGACGACTGTTTGGAGGGCAGCACTTTGGCGGCTTGCACCACCGCTGGCAGCTGCCAACGGCTTTTTTCTCTTTACGCTCACCATTACGTATATACTGAGCATCATAGCCGCTAGCTACTGCTCGCTGGACGACACGGCTCCTTCCCATACTTCACAACGGTCGCGGCCGTTATTCTTAGCTTTGTACAACGCTGTGTCGGCTAAGCGCAGTAGCCTTTTAGGGTCCATGGTGTGAGCCGGATACGTGGCGATTCCGCAAGAGAGCGTAATGCGTCCAAGCGGCTGATGAAGGTGACTCAACGCTTGGTTACGCTGTGCCTTTAGCAGTTTCTCGGCACGCGTTTGGGCCTCGGCCGCTCCGGTGCCCGGTAGGAGTGCGACGAACTCCTCGCCCCCCAACCGGCACACCACGTCCGTACCGCGAAAATGCTTCTTTAACAGCGCCGCGACCTCGATCAGAACGGCATCGCCAGCGTCGTGGCCAAAGTTATCGTTCACTTTCTTGAAATGATCGATATCGATTATCAGCAGCGAAAGCAGGCTTCCCTTACGCTGCGCGAGCGCCATTTCCTGATGTAGCAAGGTGTCGAAATGGCGACGGTTATTGAGGCCGGTCAGGGCATCCTGAAGCGAGAGCCCCTTGAGCTGCTCGACCAAGGTATCTAGCTCTGCCGTCCGCGCCTTCACCTGTGCTTCTAGCGTCTGGTTGGCCGCAGCAAGCTGACGCTGCGTATGACGGTAGTGCCACAGCGAAATCCCCACGATAGCCAAAGAGAAGCCCAACGCCCCATAGCTCAGTGGCACGTCGCGCCGAGGTATCAGCTCGTGCGCCACCAACATGTCCAGCAACAGAAGTGGCGCAAACAGCAGGAAACTAGTGACGAACAGCTGCTGCTCCAAATTCAAACGACGCACCCGCAGCAGCGCCAGCAGAAGCATGAGGGGGAGCGTGAGCAACAGCAGCACATCGAATATGGGGAACGTCAGTGCCAAGTTCACCACGCCAAGTGCGACCAGACCAATCGAAACCACGAGGTACGCCAAATGGAGCTGCCATAAACGCCTCATCCAGCGCTTTGGTACACCATCCAACCAGTGGCTCAGCAACAAGCCTATGGCAATGGGCAGTGTAAAGTAGCTGGCGGCTCTTAAAATGTCCCAGGTAAGCGGCGCGTCTGCCAACAGCTGCCGAACGGGGGTCTCTGCCAACAGCATCAACCCTGACGAAAACGCAAACAGCGCGATGGCGAAAAAGCCCCGACGCTCAGGCCCAATCATGGCAAAAATCGCTGCCAACGTCGCCAGTAGCAGGCTGAAGGCACTCACCGCAAGGTCCTGTACCGAAGCGTGGAGCATCCCCTTCAGCGCATCGATACGATCGGTGATCTCTACATCGCCCCACAGCCCGATGCTGGTGTAATCGGAGTGGATACGCAGCGCCAGCGTCTTGCCCGCCGAATTCTCCGGCAGCGGAACCAAATGCCACGGCCAACCGATGAAACGAGGCGCCTCCATATCGCCATGCTGATAAATCAGCGTGCCATCGAGGTAGATCTGCCCCACCAAGTTAATGCTGGTAATGTGCAACACCGGGTCACGCCACTCCCCCTCTGGCAAGACCGTTTTAAACCAAATGGACTTCTGGCCGTTGCGCTCCGGTGGGTTAGAAGGAAAATCGATGGGGCTCCAAGGCGCGTCATCTTCTAAAGGAGCATCTCCCCAGCGATACTCCCAATCGGTCAGCGGTGCAGGCGCGCTAGCGTAGGCCAAAGAACCGGACAGCAACAGCAAGCCAGCCATTATTCCTACGCATAAAAAGCGCAACAAGACGTTGTACGTACCCATCCGATCCCCTAGCTGGCGTGACCCACCAGCTCACCCTATTTTTTTATTAACGCTAACCTTATACACTCAAAATTGCGTTGATAGCACGTTTGATGCGTTTCAAGCGCCTATTCGTTGGTGGCGTTAATCATTATCCAATCGCTCTGTTCGATATAAATGCCACTCGTTTTCGACCCGGCCATCCGGCAGTCGACAGTAACGCCCCGTTCCCAAAGTGATTTCGCGGGTGAGGCGCTCGCCGCCCAGGCTGACGCAATACGCCGCAGCTGCCGCCCAGCGCAACGTGCAGCGGCTTGCCACGCTCATCAACGACCTGCTGGATATGGAGAAATTGGTGGCAGGCAAAAAGTAGAAATGGGTGAGCACTGGAAAGCCAGCGTGCGCTCCCACCGAACGGCAGCAAACGATGTTGGACCGCGTCAACCAAGCTCGAGGCCAAGCCCGCCAATGCGGTGAACGTTCTTTCGGTGCCGCTAGCTCCCTTACTTGGAGCTGCTCGCTCACCACTGCCGCAACCTCATGAACGATGCCTTTACCGATATGGGCATGGCGCACGCAGAAGATAGTGACGCGCGATTTACGCACTACTGGGTGCAAACGCTAGGCGCGCCGCGCTAGTCGTTAGAAATGAAGAAGATATGGGGGCGTTTGGCGTCCCTGGCAGGAGTCGAACCTGCGACCTGCCGCTTAGGAGGCGGCTGCTCTATCCTACTGAGCTACAGGGACTTACGGGGCGCATAGTATAGCGGTTTGATCCGCCCCGGCCAACCGCGGTTTTGCATCGGCAGAGGTCATATCCAACCGAGCAGGCGAAGAGCGAAGATACCCAGTGTCACGGTCACGCTGGCCATGAGCGTGGTCATGGCGATGATATTAGCGGCCAAGGCCACGTTCCCATTGATCGCTTTGACCATCACGAAGCTGGCGGCAGCAGTGGGGCTGGCAAAGAAAAGAAACAGTAGGCCGAGCTGATTCCCTGAAAACCCCATCAGCCACGCAGCCAATGTGGAAAGCACGGGTAAAATCACCATTTTCATACTGCTGGCGCTGAGCGCCACTTGGCTTCCCTCTCGCATGCTGGATACCGATAGCGTTGCGCCGATGCATATCAACGCGAGCGGTAGCGTGAGCGAGGCAAAGTAATTACCCGAGGTCATCACCCAGCTGGGCAGTGACACCGAGAAAGCGGTAAAAGGGAGCGCAGCGAACACCGAAAGAATCAGCGGATTTTTAATAATATGACCCAGCAAACTCCGCCAATCGGTCGCTTGGCCGGGCTGATAGGCTGCCAAAGCAACAACGGAGAGCGCGTTATACATCACGATCACCACCCCCAGCAGCAAACTACCGGCGGATAACCCATAATTGCCGTACATGCCCGCCGCCAAGGCCAAGCCTACGACCCCACAATTTCCGCGAAATGCTCCTTGAACATAAATGCCACGGTCGGCTCTTGGCACGCGCAGGTGCGCCCAACCCCAACTCAGCAAAAACTGGCCCAACGTGGCGAGGGCAAAAAAGAGCAGCAACGGCACATCTAGAGCAACGCTCAAGTCAGCTTTGACTAGGCTGAGAAAGATCAGCGTGGGCAGTGTGGCTTTGAACACGAGAGACGAGGCGGTCGAAATGAAGGCACTATCGATCCAGCCCAGGCGCTTCAAGGCAATCCCGATGAACACCATGGCAAAAACAGGCAGGGTAACGTCTAGGGTGCGTGTAAAGAGTTCAAGTAAGTCCACGAAGGCGCTCTCAGTCGAATCAGCATCCTCTTATACTCTACCGTTGACTGAGATTTGTCGACTCGCTAGACAGTCTGTCAACGGCTGGGGATCGACGTGGCGCTGGACGATTTCGGCACCGGCTACTCGTCGCTGGCGTACTTTCGCCGCCTGCCGGTGCAGTTGATCAAAGTCGATAGAGACTTCGTTCGCGATATACTGGCGAGCGAAGATGATCGTGCGATCGTAGAGAGTACCGTCTTCTTGGCCAAGAAGTTCGCGCGCCCCATGCCCGCCGAAGCGCTCCCCCAGTGGCTGATCACCTGGCAGCGGGAGGGTTTCCCAAACGCGTCTTAATCGAACAGCTCTATAGGGTCTAACTGTTCGGGCAATTTGACCACCACGGCATCTCGCCCCTCCCCTTTGGCTTCATAACTGGCCGCATCTGCCCGGGAAATCGCCACATCCACCGTTTCGTCGCATTCATCGAAGGTCGTCACACCGATGCTGAGCGTCACGCTGTACTCTTTGCCCTCATGGGTCACGGTCACCTCACTCACCGATTGACGCAACGACTCTGCGATACGTTCGGCCTGTCCCAGCGTACAGCTGGGCAGCAGCACGGCAAACTCATCTCCCCCTTGGCGCGCCACATGGTCACTGCCACGCACTTCCCAGGCCACGATTTGAGCGATACGGCGGAGCATCTCGTCTCCCAGCGCGTGGCCGCCCTCATCGTTGATAGGCTTGAAATGGTCCAGATCGAAGAGAAGCAGCGCAGAGGGCGTGCTGGTCTTCTGGAAGTCGGCGAATGCCTCTTCCAACCGGCGCTCGAATCCACGTCGATTGAGCAACCCCGTCAACGGGTCGTGCTCTGCCTCCCAGCGCTGCAACGCCTCTTGCTGGCGACGCTCAGTGATGTCCTTCACGACCCCGACCAAGCCCAGCGAGTGCCCCCCTTGAGACAACATGACCACCCGTGCATGAATGTCCAGCCACAGCGTTTCATGGTCGCTGCGCACGAACCGTAGTTGGCGCACGAAATCGCTACCAGTTTTCAAGCTGTGAACCCACATGTCCCTCGCCCCTTCTCGGTCGTCAGGGTGCACCTGCTCCATCCACACCTCCATGGGCATATCGGGAGGGATATCCAGCATCTCCAGCAGTGCCGGGTTCATATAAGTGATCTTACCGCCAAAATTGGCAACGAACATGCCCTGGGGTGTAGCGCTCAATACGGAATCCAAAAACGCCTGGCGCTCTTGCAAATGGCCGACCAACTGCTGGCGCTCATGCTCTACGCGGTTGAAAGTCATCGCGACTTGCTGCAACTCCTGCATGCTGGTGGCGAGATCGAGACTCGCGCGCTCGCCCTTACCCACTTCACCAATTTGCGATTCAAGATGGTCCAATGGCTTGAGAATGCGAGCCAGCAGCCACCATAAGAGCGGCATCATGAGTAGCGCCAGGACGAACCAAATGCCCAGCAGCTTGTAAATGAACCCCGCGAGCGGTAACTGTGCTTGAGTGGTGGGCAAAAACAGGCCCACTATCCAATCGGCTGGCCACACTTGGGCATACGCTTGCAGCGCTACGCGACCACTCGACAGTTCGGCAACCCCTTCCCCTCTCCAACCCGCCAGCGCAAGCTCTAACATCGGGTTCAATTGGACGTTGCTGATCTCGGCGTTCACCAACTCGTGATCAGGATGGTAAAGAATTTTGCCAGAGGCGGTCGAAACGGCCGCATAGCCATTGTCACCCAAACGAATGCTGCTCAAACGATCGAAGAGTCCACTGCTCTTGAGACTGACGATGCCACCGACAAAGCCCGCAAAACGCCCGTTTTCATCCAAGCGGGGAATGCTAATGAGCACCAGCGGCATACCGCTAGCCCGGCCCACGAAGGGTTCGCTCACGTAGGGGCGGCGAATACCGGAGTTATTGTCAAATCTGGTGTATGAGCATCAGGCGGCGTCTCTGCCGGATTGATCATCCACCCGTTCTCCATCCCGAAACTGAACGTTATTCACGACCAGCTTCAGTTGGTTAAACCCCTTGATCCGCTTCCAGCGTT